>JAEWYD010000391.1 GCA_023462275.1 Actinomycetes bacterium | reverse complement strand
GCCGAGCCCGAGCCCGCCGAGGCGGCCGCCCCGGTGACGGCGTCGGCCACGACGTCGGCCACGACGGCGACCGCCCGGACCGAGGGGCCGCTGGCGGCACCCGCGGACCAGACGGCCGCGCTCGTCGCCCGCGGGCTCGTCATCGAGTACCCCGGGCGCGGGCGCGTGCCCGCCTTCCGCGCGGTGGACGGCATCGATCTGACGGTCGGCCGCGGCGAGGTCGTCGGCCTGGTCGGCGAGTCCGGGTCTGGCAAGACCACGGTCGGCCGGGCCGTCGTCGGGCTGCTGCCCGTCACGGAGGGCTCGCTGCAGATCGGCGGTCACGAGATGCGGGGCATCCACCCCAAGGAGCTCCGGGCGCTGCGGCGCGACGTCTCGATCGTCTTCCAGGACCCGGGGTCGTCGCTCAACCCCCGGCTCCCCATCGGGCAGTCCATCGGCGAGCCGCTGCTGCTGCACAAGGTGGCCCGCGGCGCCGCGCTCAACAAGCGCGTCGAGGACCTGCTGGACCAGGTGCACCTCGCCAAGAGCATGCGGAACCGGTACCCGCACGAGCTCTCCGGTGGTCAGCGGCAGCGCGTCGGCATCGCGCGCGCGCTCGCGCTCAACCCGAAGATGCTCGTCGCGGACGAGCCGACGTCGGCCCTCGACGTCTCGGTGCAGGCCAAGGTCCTGGACATCTTCCAGGAGCTCCAGCGCGAGCACGGGTTCGCGTGCCTGTTCATCAGCCACGACCTGGCCGTCGTCGAGATCCTGTCCAGCCGGATCGCCGTCATGCACAACGGGCGGCTCGTGGAGCAGGGGCCGCGGGACCGCATCCTGCGCCACCCGCAGGACGACTACACGCGCCGCCTCCTCGCGGCCGTCCCCGTGCCCGACCCGGCGCAGCAGAAGGTGCGCCGCGAGACGCGCGACCGGCTGCTGGAGGAAGAGGCCGCCCGGATCGGCGTCCCGAGCGCCGTGCGCTCCGGTCCGCTGGACGCCCCGGCCGCGCCGCCCGAGAAGTCGCCGTTCCGGACGTACGACTCCCCGACGGGGCCGGACGCCTCCTAGCGATCATGCGGTCCCTGCGAGGCCCGGCCCCACGGCCGGGCCTCGCGGCGTCCGGCGGTAGGATTGCCCGTCGTCGACGTCGTCGGCGACCGATCCCCTCCACGGAATGAGTTCCCGCATGCCTGTGCGCCCCGACCTGCGCAACGTCGCGATCGTCGCCCACGTCGACCACGGCAAGACGACGCTCGTCGACGCGATGCTCTGGCAGTCCGGCGCCTTCGGCGAGCACGCGCACGTCGACGAGCGCGCCATGGACTCGGGCGACCTCGAGCGCGAGAAGGGCATCACGATCCTCGCGAAGAACACCGCCATCCGGTACTCCGGGCCGGCGGCCGCGACGATCGGCGAGCCCGACGGCGTCACGATCAACGTCATCGACACCCCCGGGCACGCGGACTTCGGCGGCGAGGTGGAGCGCGGCCTGTCGATGGTGGACGGCGTCCTGCTGCTCGTCGACGCCTCGGAGGGCCCCCTGCCGCAGACCCGCTTCGTGCTGCGCAAGGCGCTCGAGGCGAAGCTGCCCGTCGTGCTCGTCGTCAACAAGGTCGACCGACCCGACGCGCGCATCGCCGAGGTGGTCCACGAGTCCACCGACCTGCTGCTCGGCCTGGCCTCCGACCTGCATGACGACGTCCCCGACCTCGACCTGGACGCGATTCTCGACGTGCCCGTGGTCTACGCCTCGGCGAAGGCGGGCCGCGCGTCGCTGGAGGCGCCGGCGGACGGCCAGCTGCCGGACAGCCCGAACCTGGAGCCGCTCTTCGCCACGCTCCTCGAGCGCATCCCCGCGCCGACGTACGACGAGGGCGCGCCGCTGCAGGCGCACGTGACGAACCTGGACGCGTCGCCGTTCCTCGGCCGCCTGGCGCTGCTGCGCATCCACAACGGCACCATCCGCAAGGGGCAGACCGTCGCGTGGGCCCGGCACGACGGGTCGCTCACGAACGTCCGCATCGGCGAGCTCCTCGCGACCCGCGCCCTGGAGCGGGTGCCGACGTCGGAGGCCGGCCCGGGCGACATCGTCGCCGTCAGCGGCATCGCGGAGATCACGATCGGTGAGACGCTCACCGACCCCGAGGACCCGCGCCCCCTCCCGCTGATCACCGTCGACGACCCCGCGATCGCCGTGACCATCGGTATCAACACCTCGCCGCTGGCCGGCAAGGGCGGCAAGGGCCACAAGGTCACGGCCCGCCAGGTCAAGGACCGGCTCGACGCCGAGCTCGTCGGCAACGTGTCGCTGAAGGTGCTGCCCACGGAGCGCCCGGACACGTGGGAGGTCCAGGGCCGCGGCGAGCTGGCGCTGGCGATCCTGGTGGAGCAGATGCGCCGCGAGGGCTTCGAGCTCACCGTGGGCAAGCCGCAGGTCGTGACGAAGGTCATCAACGGCGTCGTGCACGAGCCGATCGAGCGCATGACGGTCGACGCGCCGGAGGAGTACCTCGGCGCCGTCACGCAGCTGCTCGCGCTGCGCAAGGGCCGCATGGTCACGATGGCGAACCACGGCACCGGCTGGGTGCGCATGGAGTTCGTCGTGCCGGCCCGCGGCCTCATCGGCTTCCGAACGGCGTTCCTCACCGAGACGCGCGGCACCGGCATCGCGTCGTCCATCGCGGACGGCCACGAGCCGTGGGCCGGCCCGATCGAGGCGCGGTCCACCGGGTCGCTCGTCGCGGACCGGACCGGCGTCGTGACCGCGTACGCCCTGATCCAGCTCGCGGACCGCGGGTCCTTCTTCGTCGCGCCGACGGAGGAGGTCTACGAGGGCATGGTCGTGGGCGAGAACCCGCGCAACGAGGACATGGACGTCAACGTCGCGCGCGAGAAGAAGCTCACGAACATGCGGTCCTCCACGGGCGACGAGCTCGAGCGGCTCACGCCGCCGCGGCGCCTGACGCTGGAGGAGTGCCTGGAGTTCGCCCGCGACGACGAGTGCGTCGAGGTCACGCCCACGATCGTCCGGATCCGCAAGGTGGTGCTCGACCAGACCGAGCGCGCCCGCATGACGGCGCGCGCCAAGCGGGGATGACGCCGTCCGTGGGCACGACGGGCGGGTTGCTCGCCGTCCACGCGCACCCGGACGACGAGACCCTCAGCACGGGCGCGCTCCTGGCGGCGTGGTCCGCGTCGGGGCGCCCGGTCACCGTGGTGACCTGCACCCGCGGGGAGCGCGGCGAGGTGATTCCGGCGGCGCTCGCGCACCTCGCCGACGACCCCGCGGCGCTGGCGGCGCACCGGGAGACGGAGCTGGCGGCGGCGCTCGCCGCGCTCGGTGTGACCGACCACCTGTTTCTGGACGCCGCACCCGGGGCCGACGCCGGAGAGCGGTTCGAGGACTCCGGCATGGCGTGGGTCGGCCACGGCCAGGCGGGGGCCGGCGCCGACGTGCCGCCGCGCGCGTTCGTGCGCACCGAGGTCGCCGCGG
>JAEWYD010000390.1 GCA_023462275.1 Actinomycetes bacterium | reverse complement strand
CCCCCCCCCCCCCCCCCCCGGGGGGCGGCCCCGGGGGGGGGGGGGCCGCCCGGCCCCGCTGCCGGGGGCCGGAGGTCCCACGCGCCCGCGTCAATCAGAGTGATATCACTTTGATTGACGCGCGATGGTCGCGCGCCAGCGAGTGAAAGGCAGACCATGGGCACCGTCGTCGAACGGGATCCGCAGGACGTACCGGCCCCCGGGCCGGTGGGCTCCGCCGCCACGGCGGTGAGGATCGCCGAGCGACCGGCGTGGCACGCGGACGGGTTCGTCGGCCTCGCGCTCACGCTCCTGCTCGGGGCGGGCGGCGTCGTCGGCGCGATCCAGGCCGACGCCGCGGGCGGCGGCGTGTGGGCCGGGGTCGCCGTCGTCGCGTGGCTGCTCTGCGTCGTCGTGATGTCGGGCCTCACCGTGGTGCAGCCCGGCCGCACCCAGGTGGTGCAGTTCTTCGGCCGGTACGTCGGCACCGTGCGCAAGGCCGGGTTCCACTGGCTGGTGCCGTTCTCCACGCGCAAGCCCGTCTCCGTGCGCGTGCAGAACTTCGAGACCGCGCACATCAAGGTCAACGACTCCACCGGCAACCCCGTCGAGATCGCGGCGATCGTCGTCTGGCAGGTGGCGGACACCGCGAAGGCGAAGTTCGCCGTCGAGGCCTACCCGGCGTTCGTCCAGATGCAGTCCGAGGCGGCCGTCCGGCACGTCGCCGGCGCGTACCCGTACGACGCGGGCGACGACGCCGAGTCCCTGCGCGGCTCGACCGACCAGGTGTCCGCCGAGCTCGCGGAGGAGGTTGCGGCGCGCGTCGCCGTGGCCGGGCTCGAGATCGTCGAGGTGCGCATCAGCCACCTCGCCTACGCGCCGGAGATCGCCCAGGCCATGCTCCAGCGCCAGCAGGCCGCCGCCGTGGTCGCGGCGCGCTCCCGCATCGTCGAGGGCGCCGTCGGCATGGTGCAGATGGCGCTCGACCAGCTCAGCCGCGAGGGCATCGTCGAGCTCGACGAGGAGCGCAAGGCCGCCATGGTCTCCAACCTGCTCGTCGTCCTCTGCGGCGACTCCCGCGCGACCCCGGTCGTCAACACGGGCACGCTGTACCAGTGAGCGAGGCGGCACCGTGACGGCGGGACCCCCCGGGCAGCCGGGGTCGGCGCCCGGCGCCGGGCCCGAGGGGGACCCGGGGCCGCGGGTGGCGCGCGGGCGGGAGCGCAAGTCGATGCTCCTGCGCCTGGACCCCGCCGTGCACGAGGCCCTCGCCCGGTGGGCCGCGGACGACCTGCGCTCCACGAACGCCCACGTCGAGTGGCTGCTGCGGCGGGCCCTCGAGCAGGCCGGCCGGCTCAAGCCCTGACCGGGACGCCCGCCCAACCCATCCCCACCCCCCCCTCTGCAAAGTGGAGCGAAGTGCACGCGACACGCTGGCGTGTCGGCGCACTCCGCTCCACTTTGGGCAGGAGGGTCTGCCCGGGGGGCAGTTGTGGGGTCTGCCCCGGGGTCAGCTGTGGGGTCTGCCCCGGGGGTCAGCTGGGGAGGTCAGCTGCGGCGCAGGGTCGCCATCCAGGACTCCACGTCGTCGGGGCGGCGCGGGAGCGCGGCCGAGAGGTTCTCGTTCCCGTCCGCCGTGATGAGGACGTCGTCCTCGATCCGGACGCCGATGCCCCGGTACTCCGCCGGCACGGCCAGGTCGTCGGCCTTGAAGTAGAGCCCCGGCTCGATCGTGAAGACCATGCCCGGCTCCAGCACGCCGTCGAGGTAGAGCTCGCGGCGCGCCTGGGCGCAGTCGTGCACGTCGAGGCCCAGGTGGTGGCTGGTGCCGTGCACCATCCAGCGCCGGTGGAACTGCCCCTCGGGGGCGAGCGACTCCTCGGCGGTGCCCGGCAGCAGCCCCCACTCGGCGAGCCGCGCGGCGATCACCTCCATCGCGGCGGCGTGCACGTCGCGGAACCGGGCGCCCGGCTTCGCGACGGCGAACGCGGCGTCGGCGGCGTCGAGCACCGCCTGGTAGACGCGCCGCTGCACCTCCGTGAACTCCCCGTCCACCGGGAGGGTGCGGGTGACGTCCGCGGTGTAGAGGGAGTCGGCCTCGACGCCGGCGTCGAGCAGCAGGAGCTCGCCGGGGCGCACCTCGCCGTCGTTGCGGATCCAGTGCAGCGTCGTGGCGTGGTCGCCGGAGGCCGCGATGGTCTCGTAGCCGACCGCGTTGCCCTCCTCGCGGGCGTGCCCGTCGAACGTCGCCTCCACGACCCGCTCGCCGCGGCGGTGCCCGACGGCGCGCGGCAGCTGGCGTACGACCTCGGCGAAGCCCGCGGCCGTCGCGGCGATCGCCACCCGCATCTGCTCCACCTCGTACGCGTCCTTGACGAGCCGCAGCTCGCTCAGCGCCTCGGTGAGCTCGTCGTCGGCCGCGGCCGCCTCGTCCTCGGCGACGGACTCGCCCCGCACCTCGTCCACCAGGGCGGTCACGCTCGCGTCGGCGTCGGCCACCACCCGGAGGCGGACGCCGCCCGGGCCGACGTCCTTGGCGAGCGCGTCGCGGAGCTCGTCGAGAGCTGCCGTCGCGATGCCCGTGAGGGCGGCGAGGTCCTCCAGCGTGGGCCGCCTGCCGACCCAGAACTCGCCGTAGCGCGCGTCGGCGAAGAACTCCTCGGTGTCGCGGCCGGCTGCGGGACGGAAGTAGAGGACGGCCTCGTGCCCGCCGTCGTCCGTCGGGTGCAGCACGAGGACGGCGTCGGGCTCCTGGTCGGTGCCCAGGCCCGTGAGGTGCGCGAACGCCGAGTGCGGACGGAACCGGTAGTCCGTGTCGTTCGACCGCGTCTTCAGGGGACCGGCCGGGACCACGAGGCGCTCGCCGGGGAACAGCTCCGAGATGCGGGCGCGCCGCGCCGCCGCGTAGACCGCGACCGGTGCCGCCTCCGGCGTCGCACCCGGCCGGGCCGCCCAACGGTCCGCGATGAACGCGCGGAAGGCCGCGGACGTCGGGCGCTGGGAGCGGTTGGAGCCGCGGTCGGCGAGGGGCTGGCTGGTCTGCTCGGTCATGGCGTCCATCGTCCCACTCGCGCGGGGCGGCCCCCACCGGCGGCCCTCCGCCCCTGCCCTCGCCGCCGCCCTCGCGCGCCCCTCCGGCCTCCCACGCGCCCGGGCCGGCCGGCACCGGGGCAATACCCTGGCCGGATGCGGATCGACCTCCACACCCACTCCGTGGCCTCGGACGGGACCGAGCCCCCCGAGGTGGTGGTGGCCGAGGCGGCCCGGGCCGGGCTCGACGTCGTCGCGCTCACGGACCACGACACGACGGCGGGCTGGGCAGTGGCCGAGACCGCTGCGCTGCGCCACGGCGTCGCCCTGGTGCGCGGCGCCGAGCTCTCCTGCCGCGCGGAGGGCACGAGCGTGCACCTGCTGGCGTACCTCCACGACCCCGCCGACGCCGGCCTGCTGGCGGAGGCCGATCGGGTGCGCGCCTCCCGCGCGGGCCGCGCGCAGGAGATCGTGCGGCGCCTCGCCGCGGACTACCCGGTCACGTGGGACGACGTCCTGGCGCAGACCGGCCCCGACGCCACGGTGGGGCGCCCGCACATCGCCGACGCCCTCGTCGCGCTCGGCGTGCTGCCGGACCGCTCCGCAGCGTTCACGTCGCTGCTCACCCAGGACTCGCCCTACTACGTGCAGCACTACGCCACGGACCTCGTCGAGGCCGTCCGCCTCGTGCTGGCCGCGGGCGGCGTGCCCGTGATGGCGCACCCGGGCGCGAGCAGCCGTGGCCGGGTGCTGTCCGACGCCGCGGTCCGCGCGGCCGCCGACGCCGGACTGGCGGGCCTCGAGGTGGACCACCGCGACCACTCGCCGGAGCAGCGTGCCCGGCTGGCGGCGCTCGCGGCGGAGCTCGGGCTGCTGGTCACCGGGTCGAGCGACTACCACGGCCTCGGCAAGCCGAACCTGCTGGGGGAGAACACCACCGCGCCGTCCGTCCTCGCCGCCATCGCGGAACGAGGCCGGCTCGCGGTGGTGGGACCATGAGTGCCGTGCTCGACGCCCAGCTCCTCGCCTCGGTCTTCGTGACCCTCTTCGTGATCATGGACCCGCCCGGAACGGTGCCGGTGTTCCTCGCGCTGACGAGCACGATGACGAGCCGGCAGCGGCGCCGGGCGGCTCGTCAGGCGATCGCGGTCGCGTTCGGCGTCATCGTCGTGTTCGCGCTGTTCGGCAAGCAGGTGCTCGAGTACATGCACATCTCGCTGCCGGCGCTGCAGGCCTCCGGCGGCCTCCTGCTGCTGCTCGTCGCGATGGAGCTGCTGACCGGGCGGCTCGAGGAGCCCCAGCCGTCCGAGACCGGGTCGGTGAACGTGGCCCTCGTGCCGCTCGGGACCCCGCTGCTGGCGGGCCCGGGGGCGATCGTCGCCACGATGGTCTTCGTGCAGGACGCCCACACGTCCGCCGCCTGGGTGTCGATCGCCATCGGCGTCCTGGCCGTGCACGTGTGCCTGTGGCTCGCCATGCGGTTCGCCGGCGTGATCCACCGCGTGCTCAAGGAATCGGGGACGACGCTCATCACCCGCATCGCCGGCCTGCTGCTCGCCGCGATCGCCGTGCAGCTGGTCGCCGACGCCGTGAAGGCGTTCATCGAGACCGCCTGAGTCACGGCGGCCGGGCCCGCCCCGTCGATCCTCCGCGCGCACTCGAACGAATGGCCGCTGGTCGAGCAGGAGCTGCTCGACCAGCGGCCATTCGTTCGCTTTCGGGTGGCGCGGGTGGCGCGGGTGGCGCCGGGGACTCAGGAGTCGGCGCCGGAGCTGGTCTCGGTGCTGGCGGCGCCGCCCGCGCC
>JAEWYD010000389.1 GCA_023462275.1 Actinomycetes bacterium | reverse complement strand
GGCCTGGTCGTGGCCTTCGCCGCCCTGCGCGACGCCGACGCCGCCGCACTCGCCGTCGCGCGGGCGCTCGACGGGTAGGCCGGGCTCAGCGGCGCCAGCTCAGCCCGTGGCGGACCCCGTGGTCGGGTCCTCCGGCCGGCGGCCCGCCTCCACCCCGAACACCTCGGTGGCGACCACGTACTGCCGGGCGGCGCGGATGGCGGTCACCAGCGACTGGAGGCAGCGCGGGCTCGCGCAGAACTTCGGGTCGTGGTGGGCGTAGGCGATGATCGCGTCGGCCTTGAGGCCCAGGTCGCGGCCGCCGACGTTCGCGCCTTCGGTCCAGCTCGGGTACCCGGCGTACCCGACGAGCTCGCCCGTCGTCCCGGCGTCGTGGGCGGCGTCGCGCACGAACAGCGCAGCGGCCGTGTGGTCGGCGTTGTCACCGGTGTGGAAGGGGATCGTCCAGTCCTGGGCGCGCACCGTCACCGGGTCGAAGGAGTCGATGAGGCTGGTGAGGGTGGTCCGCAGCTCGTCGGCGTCGTAGGACGTGGAGCCGTCGACGGCGTCGATGCGGGGGATCTCGCCGAGCCACAGCCGGCGCAGGCTCTGGTGCCGGTGGATCGAGTTGCCCGTGCCGCGGCGGTTGCCGTCGGGCAGGTGCATGAAGACGACGGAGACGCCGGGTGCCGCGTCGAGGGTCTGGGTCGTCAGCGGGTGGCCGTGGACGGTCGTGACCGACTCCGTCCACGCGTCCTCGACGCCGGCCATGGTCGCGTAGGCGGCACGGATGCCGTCCTCCCGCAGGCGCCAGTAGCTCTCCTCGCGCGCCGCGTCACCCGTCGTCAGGTAGACCGTGCGGACGCACCGGCCGGCCTCGATGTCGCGCTGGACGTCGGGGTTCATGAAGAGCAGGTCGTCGTCGGGGTGGGCCGTGAACTGCAGGGACCGCTCGGTACAGGTCTCCGGCGTCGTGCTCACCGTCTCGGCGGACGCGCTGAGGGCCGGCAGCAGCAGCGAGACGGCCGTGACGCCCATGCAGACGAGGGCGACGGCGACGACCGCGGCCACCGCGGGCACGACGACGCGCAGACCGACGGTGCGCAGGCCGACAGGGCGCGGCCGCGACCGGTCCGGCACTTCTGCGCTCATCCCTCTCCTCCGTCCGCGGGTCGCTCCGGGAGACCGGCGGACGGGCCGGTCAACCCGAGTTCGGGCGGCCGCTCCGGCCAGCGCGCGCGGGCGTGCGAAGACGGCCGGAGCGGGGAGGGACCGATGAGGCGAGGGTAGCGCTTCCACCCAGCGACCCCTAGGACCTCGGCCGCCCCGGTGCCCCGGAACTCGGGGTGCGGGCGCCTCAGCGGTCCGCGAGCCGGTCAGCATCGCGCCGCCGGCACGGAGCGACCGGGTCGGGATCGCGCCCGCCGAGCCTCGCCCGGCGGGCGCCGTGACCCGGTCGCCGCGTCAGTCCGGGAACGCCGTCAGGCCCGGTCCGCCCGGTCCCGCGCCTGCGCGGCGAGCGCACGCCGCACGTTGTCGCGGTTCTCGACCACCAGACGACGCAGGGCCGGAGAGCGGTCGCCGAGCTGCTCGAGCCACGCGTCGGTGCGCGCCAGCAGGTCCAGCTCGCCACCGGTCAGCCGAGTCGGGTACAGCCCCACGACGATGTTCTGCGCCATCTCGTTGGTCCGCGAGGCCCACACCTGCTCCAGCGCGGCGAAGTACGGCTCGACGTACGGCTCCACGAGCGCGCGGTCGTGGAGGCGCTGGAAGCCGGCGATCGTCGACGTCTGCAGCGTGTTGCTGAGGCCGTCCGAGTCCACCACCGCCGCCCAGGCGGCCGCCTTGGCCTCCGGCGTCGGGACGGCTGCCCGCGCCGTCGCCGCGGCCCGCTCGCCCGACGCCGTGGCGTCGCGCTGCAGCTCGGCCGCGATCTCCGCCTCGCCCGCGCGGCCGCCGGCGACCAGCGAGACGAGCAGGTCCCAGCGCAGGTCCGTGTCCACCGTCAGCCCGTCCAGCGGCGCGGACCCGTCGAGCAGGCCCGCGACGACGTCGAGCTGCTCGGGCGTGGCCGCCCGGACCGCGAACGCCTTGACCAGCTGCAGCTGCGCGTCGCCGCCCGGCGCGGCGAGCCGCGCCAGCGCCCAGAGCCGGTCCGTCGCCGCACGGCCGGCCGCCTCGCGGTGCTCCGGGGCGACGTACAGGTCGAGGGCCGTCGTGAGCTGCCGCAGCAGCACCAGCAGCACGGTCGAGTCGGACTCGTGGGCGATCGTGCCCAGCACCAGCTCGGCGTACCGCCGGGCGCCCCACTCGCCGTCCCGCGTCATGTCCCACGCGGCGCCCAGCACCAGGGTGCGGGGGAGGGAGTCGTCGAACGCGTGGAGGTACCCCGTGGCGACGTCGAGCGACTGCGGGTCGAGCCGCACCTTGGCGTAGGCGAGGTCGTCGTCGTTCACGAGGATCAGCGCCGGCCGGTTGCACTCCAGCAGGTCCTCGACCGGCGTGGAGGCACCGTCGACGTCGAGCTCGACGCGGACCACGCGCTCCAGCCGGGGGTCGCCGTCGGGCCCGTCGACGACGTCGTAGCCGGCCACCGCGAGACGGTGCGGTCGCGCGACGGGGTGCTCGGCCGGCACCTCCTGGCGCACCTCGAAGGACGTGATGCGGTCGTGTGCATCCGTCTCGACGTGCGGCCGGAGCAGCGTGACGCCCGCCTTCTGCAGCCACACCTGCGACCAGGCCGTGAGGTCGCGGCCGCTCGTGGCCTCGAGCTCACGCATCAGGTCGGCGAGCTCGGTGTTGCCCCACGCGTGGCGGGCGAAGTACGCGCGCACCCCGGCGAAGAACTGCTCGCGGCCGACCCACGACACCAGCTGCTTGAGCACCGAGGCGCCCTTGGCGTAGGTGATGCCGTCGAAGTTGACCTCGACGTCCTCGAGGTCGCGGATGTCGGCGACGATCGGGTGCGTCGACGGCAGCTGGTCCTGCCGGTACGCCCAGGACTTCTCGAGCGAGGTGAACGTGGTCCAGGCCGACGTCCACGGGGTGGCCTCGGCGGTCGCCAGGTGCGAGACGTACTCGGCGAACGACTCGTTCAGCCACAGGTCGTCCCACCAGCGCATGGTCACGAGGTCGCCGAACCACATGTGGGCGAGCTCGTGGAGGATCGTCACCACGCGGCGCTCGACGGTGGCCTCGGGCACCTTGGAGCGGAACACGTAGCTCTCGAGGAAGGTGACCGCGCCCGCGTTCTCCATCGCGCCCGCGTTGAACTCGGGGACGAAGATCTGGTCGTACTTGGCGAACGGGTAGGCGAGGTCGAACAGCTCCTCGTAGAAGGCGAAGCCGGCGCGGGTGATGTCCGCGATGTTCTCGGCGTCGAGGTGCTCGACCAACGACGCGCGGCAGTAGACGCCCAGCGGGATGGTCCGCCCGTCCCGGCTCACCAGGCTCGACGTCGCGCCCTCGTAGGGGCCGGCGACGACGGCGGTCACGTAGCTGGACAGCCGCGGCGTCGGCTCGAAGGACCAGGTGGCCGTGCCCTCGTCGCGCCCGCCGTTGCGGTTGACCCCGCCCGGCACGGGCACGGGCTCGGGGGTCGGCGAGTTGGAGATCACCGTCCAGTGGGCGGGCGCGGTCACCGTGAACCGGAACGGAGCCTTGAGGTCGGGCTGCTCGAAGACCGCGAACACGCGGCGGCTGTCGGCGACCTCGAACTGGCTGTACAGGTAGACCTCGCCGTCCACCGGGTCGACGAAGCGGTGCAGGCCCTCTCCGGTGGTCATGAACGCGCACTCGGCGACGACGCGCAGCTCGTTCTCGGCTGCGAGGTCGGGCAGGGCGATCCGCGACTCGGCGAACACCTCGGCCGGGTCCAGGGCGCGCCCGTTGAGCTCGACGGCGAGCACCCGGGGGGCGATGAGGTCGATGAAGGTGCTGGCGCCCGCCGTCGCGCTAAAGCGCACCACGGTGGTGGACGCGAACGTCTCCGGTCCCGTCGTCAGGTCGAGGGTGACGTCGTACGACTGGACGTCGACGAGGGCGGCGCGGTCGCGGGCCTCGGCGCGCGTCAGGTTCTCAGCGGGCACTGCGGTGCTCCTCAGCAGGGATCGGGACGTTCCGAGCGATCCTGCCACTGTTCCCCTACCGCCGGGTAACAGGCGCGGGTGCCCCGGAACACCCCCATGCCGCCCGTCAGTCGCGCAGCGCCTCGGCGGGCTCCTGCGCCGGGTGTGCGGCGGGACGGGCCGGTCGCACCAGGACGACTGCCGCGAGCACCGCGCAGGCGGCCAGCCGGACGACGCCGGCGATCTGCGGGTCGGCGACGGACGGCAGCAGCGACAGCGCCGCCATCGTTCCGGCGGCGGTCCACGGGATCCCCGACCGCGTCCGGGTCATGTCCCACAGGAGCGCGCCGAGCACCGGTCCGACGCCGTAGTAGAGGAGCGGGTTCGGGTCGAGGGCGACCCGGGTCGCCAGGCCGACGAGGACGACGCCGGCCCACCGGCCGCGGGCCGCCGCGAGGACGCCCAGCGCCGTGCCGCCGAGCAGCTGGACCGGGCGCACCCAGCTCGGGATGAACGTCGCGGGCTCCAGGCCGAGGGCGAACAGCCCGCTGCCCTCGCTGACCCGGAGCCGGAAGCCCCACAGGGCCGGGAGCGTCTCGGGATCCAGGAGGAAGGGCGCCCACCACGCCGCGGCGACGGCCGCTGCGACGGCCACCGGGCGGACCGCCGCGCGCCACCCCCAGCGCAGGAGCAGCGGTGCCAGGACGATCGCCCACGGCTTGGCGGCGACGGCCACGCCGATCAGGACGGCGGCGAGGAGGGGCCGGCGTCGGGCGATCTGGAGCATCGCGAGCGCGGCGAGCACGAGCACGAGCACGTCGTCCAGGTGCACGAACTCCACGGCGAGGTCCACCCACGCCGGCACCAGGGCGACGCCGCCGAGCAGGATGCCGCGACGGCGGACGTCCTCCGCGAGGCCGGTCGCCTCGGCGAGCCGGTCGACGAGCCGGAGGAGCAGCAGCAGCGTCGCCGCGAGGGCGACGCGGGCCGTGATGAGGTCCCAGGGCTGGGGCAGCAGCCGGAAGGGGATCGTGGCGACGAGCGCCGGGGGGCCGATCTGCAGGCTCGGCATCGTCGCGTAGACGTGGATGCCGCCGGACGTGCCCACGGTGGGCCAGCCGAGGAGGGCGCCCGAGCCGTTGCGGAAGTAGTTCCAGTCGCCGGAGCCCGGCCAGATGGCGGAGAGGAAGCCGACGATGCACAGCCAGGAGACGATGATGCTCCAGCGGTACGGCGCGACCCGGTCCAGGCACCGGGTGACCCGGTCGGTCGCGTTCACCTGGAGCCCATCGGCACGGCCGAGGCGATCCTTGACCCGCGAGGGCCCTCCTTCCGCGCCGTCTGGGGACGATCTCGCGTCACCCGTTCGGCCGTGCCATGCTGACGTCGATCACGTGCGCGAGGAGGGTGGATGGCTGGTCCGGCGGACGCTCCGCGAGCTCGGGTGCTCCGGAGCCTCGGCAGCCTGTCGGCCGGGTGGACCACCTTCCTGGTCGTCGACGCGATCCTCGTCGTGACGTTCCTCGTCCTGGTGGTCATGCAGGTGGTGAACAACCCGCCGGGGGGCGGCTCCCCGGGGGCTGACGGCTCGACGGCGGCCGCCAGCGTGGCGCCGGAGACGACACCCGACGCGACCGCGCCCGAGGCACCGTCGGAGAACCAGGCGCTCACCGAGTTCCGCCTGCCCAGCGGCAACATCTGGTGCTCCATGACGGAGACGTCCGTGACGTGCACGATCGGGCAGTTCACCTACGCGCCCCCGACGCCGTCGCCCGACTGCGCGGGCACCGTCGGGCAGGTCTTCTCGCTGACCGCCGCGGAGGGCCCGACGCTGCCGTGCGTGCAGACCCCGCCGGCGCGGCCCGCCGACGCGCCCGTCCTGGAGTACGGGCAGTCGTCGACGATCGGGGAGATGACCTGCCACAGCTCGCGCAACGGCGCGACGTGCCGGCACGACCCCACGGGCGTCGGCTTCTCCGTGGCACGCGCCGGCTACACGCTGTTCTGACGGCGCCCCGGTGCGGCTCCGCCCGCGCCGCGGCCGGGGTCTCACCAGATCCGCACGCGGTCCTCGGGCGCGAGGTACAGCGCGTCGCCGGGCCGGACGTCGAAGGCCTCGTGGAACTCGGGGAGGTTCCGGACGACGCCGTTGCAGCGGAACTCGCTCGGCGAGTGCGGGTCCGTCGCCAGGCGCCGGAGGACCTCCTCGTCCCGCCCCTTGCCCTGCCACGCCTGCGCCCAGCCCAGGAACACCCGCTGGGCGCCCGTGAGGCCGTCGACGACGGGCGCGTCCGCGAGTGGCCGGCCGAGGGTGATCGCGTAGGCGGCCAGGGCGATGGACAGGCCGCCGAGGTCCCCGATGTTCTCGCCGATCGTCAGCTCGCCGTTGACGTGGTGCGAGCCGTCCAGCTGCGCGGGGGAGAACGCCGAGTACTGGTCGATGAGCGCGCGCGTGCGGCGCTCGAACTCGGTGCGGTCGGCCTCGGTCCACCAGTCCTCGAGGCGTCCCGTGCCGTCGTACTTGGACCCCTGGTCGTCGAAGCCGTGGCCGATCTCGTGGCCGATGACGGCGCCGATCGCGCCGAAGTTGGCGGCGTCCTCGGCGTCCGGGTCGAAGAAGGGCGGCTGCAGGATCGCGGCCGGGAAGACGATCTCGTTGAGGCCGGGGTTGTAGTAGGCGTTGACGGTCTGGGGCGTCATGAACCACTCGTCGCGGTCCACCGGTCGACCGATCTTGCGCAGCTCGCGGTCCTGCTCGTAGGCGTACGAGCGCCGCACGTTGCCCACCAGGTCGTCGGGGCGGATCTCGAGGCCCTCGTAGGACTTCCAGCGGTCGGGGTAGCCGATCTTGGGGGTGAAGGCCTCGAGCTTCGCGAGCGCCTTGGCGCGGGTCTCGGGTCCCATCCAGTCCAGGCCGGCGATGGACTGGCGGTAGGCCTCCACGAGGGCCGCGACCAGCTCGACCATCCGCTCCTTGTGGGCGGGCGGGAAGTGCCGCGCCACGTACTCCTGGCCCACGGCCTCGCCCAGCGCCCCCTCGACGAGGGACACGCCCCGGCGCCAGCGCTCGCGAAGCTCCGTGGCGCCCGTGAGCGTGCGCCCGTAGAAGTCGAAGTTCGCCTGCACGACGGCGTCCGCGAGGTACGGGGCGCGGGCGCTGACGAGGTGGTACCTCAGCCAGGCGCGCCACTGCTCGGCGGGCAGCTCGGCCCACAGCTGCGCGAAGCCGACGGCGAACTCGGGCTCGCGCACGACGAGCTGGTCCAGCGCGCCCTCGGGGGCACCGAGCGCAGCCGCCCACGCCGCCCAGTCGAACTGCGGGGCGCGGTCGCCGAGCTCGGCGAGCGTCATCGGGTTGTACGTGAGGTCGGCCTCGCGGTCCTTCACCACGTCCCAGTGGTGCGCGGCGAGCCGCGTCTCCAGGTCGACGACGAGGTCGGCACCGCGGGCGGCCTCCTCCTCGGCGAGCCCGGAGAGCCCGAGCATGCGCGCCACGTGGGGCCGGTACGCCTCGCGGATCGCCGCGTAGGAGTCCTCCCGGTAGTAGGCCTCGTCCGGGAGGCCGAGGCCGCCCTGGTAGAGGAAGACGACGTACCGGTCGGGGTGCTTGGAGTCGTTGTCCACCCAGAACCCGACCGCGCCGGCGCCGCCGGTGCGCTGCAGGTTCCCGAGCACCGCCGTCAGCTCCGCAGAGGTGTCGGCCGCGGCGATGGCGTCGAGCTCCGCCTGGATCGGCGCGAGGCCGAGCGCCTCGACGCGCTCGACGTCCATGAAGGACGCGAACAGGCCACCCACCTGGGCCGCCGTGCCGCCCGCCGCCTCGGCGTGCGCGCCGAGCTCCGTGATGATCTCCCGCACGTGCTCCTCCGCGCGGTCGTGGAGCTGCCGGAAGGCGCCGTCCGTGGCCCGGTCCGCCGGGATCTCATAGGTGGCGAGCCAGCGACCGTTGACGTGCCGGAAGAGGTCGTCCTGGGGGCGGACCTGCGGGTCGAGGGCGTCGAGGTCGATGCCGGAGCGGTCGGGGGCGGCCGCCTGGCGCGCGGAGGTGGAGGTCACCGCCACAGAGTACGCGGGCCGCGCCGACGGGCCCGGGTACGCCGAGGGCCGCGGACCCGGTGGGGTCCGCGG
>JAEWYD010000388.1 GCA_023462275.1 Actinomycetes bacterium | reverse complement strand
GGAGATCCCCCGGGCCGCCGCGCCGTCGTCGATCCCGTCAGGCGCTCGGCCGACGCGGATACATCAGCGCGCCGTGCACGACACCGTCGCGCCCGCTCCCGTGCCGGTGCCCTGGAAGCCGAACGTCGCGCTCTGACCGGCGCCCAGCCAGCCGTTCCACGCGACGTTGGCGACGCTCAGGGCGGACCCGGAGCCGCTGGTCACGCCGTTCCAGGCGTTGGTCAGGCTCGCGCCGCTCGGCAGCTGGACGCCCACCGACCAGCCCTCGACCGCCGTCGTGGCCGTCACCGTCACGCTGGCCACGAAGCCGCCGGGCCACTGGTTCTCGACGCGGTAGTCGGCCGTGCAGGCCGACGTCTCGGGGTCGGGATCCGGGTCCGGATCCGGGTCGGGATCCGGGTCCGGGTCGGGATCCGGGTCCGGGTCGGCGAGGACGAGGTTCTTCTGCTGCGCCGTCCACGGCGAGCGGCACAGGGTGCAGTCGGAGCCGACGAAGGCCCGGCCCGCCTCGGTGTCACCCTGCAGCTGCCAGCGGAACCACAGCTGCGCGGCGCGGCCGAACTCGCCGCCGTTCGTCTGGCTGTACGTCCCGCCGTGCCCGACGTTGAGGTTCCCCATGAACGCGGGGAGGCCGCTCGGCAGCTTGCCCCAGTCGTCCATCGCGTTCGCGTACGCGATGTCGCTCGGCCCGCCAATGACGTAGGCGATCGGGTGGTCGAGGCGCCGCAGCTGGTAGTCGTCGCCGTCGTTGAGCAGGCCGCTGCTGAAGATCGCCGTCGTCGTCACGCGCGGGTCACCCGAGACGGCGTACGCCTCGAGGCCGCCGCACGAGTAGCCGGCCACGCCGATGTGGGCGGTGTCGATCTTGCCGCGCAGCGCGCTGCCCGAGCGCGAGTTCTCGGCGACCGCCCAGTCCATCGCCTGCGTCAGCCAGGACGACGTCGAGCTGCCGCCCCCGCCGGGCACGCCGTTGGAGATGACGAGGAACCCGTACGAGGCGATCTCCCGGAGGAAGGGCGCCGCGGAGGTGCCGTCGGCCGAGCACGCGCCGTTGCTCCAGACGACGACGGGCATCGGCGTCGAGGGCAGGTTCACAGGGCGGTAGATGGTGTGGTTGGGCAGGGCCGAGGTGGTCGAGTAGTCGGCCGGGTACGGACCCGACCCGCCGGCCGCCGCGACCGCGGGGCTCAGCGTCGCCGAGCCGAGCAGGACGCCGGCGGCCACGGTCGCGGCCAGCCCGACGCGGGCGAACGATCGTCTTCTCATGTGCAGCCTCCGAGAGGTGGACGGGTTCATGAGCAGGAGGTGGAGCGGGTGCAGCAGGCCGCCGGGGCCGCCCGCATCGGCGTCCCCGGCGGTCCTGGTCGAGCCGCGACGGCAGGTCAGCGCTGCAGCGTGAGCAGGCCGGGCCGGTACGGCAGCAGGCCGTAGTCGCCGCCCGAGCTCGGGCTGCGACCCTGGTAGAGCAGCTGCAGGTTGCAGGGGTCGACCGTCATGGTCTGGTCGGCGCTGGTGCGGATGAGCTCGCCGTGGCTGATGTCGTTCGTCCACGTCGCGCCGCTGTTCGCCTTGCCCGCGAACGGGTTGCTCTCGCTGGCGGCCTGCGGCGTCCACGAGCCACCCAGGCTGGTGGCGGTGAACGACCGGAAGTACCGACCCTGGGAGCCGATCGCCTCGACGATCATGAGGTACTTCGTCTGGCCCTTGAGCTTGTAGACCTGGACCGCCTCGAACAGGTTGTTGGTCGAGTCGCTCATGACGACGCTCGAGGCGCTCCCGAAGCTGCCCGGGAAGTTCCCGATCGGCATGCTGGCGCGGTAGATCTTGCCGTTGTCGCCGGCGAAGAACAGGTACATCGTCGTGTCGTCACCGATGACCGTCTGGTCGATCGGGCCGGTGCCCGAGCCGGAGATGCTGCCCGAGAACAGCGTCTGCGCGGACGACCAGCTGTTCACGTCGGCCGGGTTCGTGGACGTCCGGTAGGAGAACGCCGGGCCACCCCACTGGTAGGTCAGCACCCACACGTTCCGCGGCGCGAAGTAGAAGAGCGTCGGCGCGACGGCGCTGAACGGCATCGGGTTCTGCGTCGCCGAAGCCATCTCGGACCAGCTGCCGAACGGCGCGAAGTTCATCGAGCCCCAGCCGCTCCCCGTGTCGTGCGCCGTGGCGTAGACGAGGTTCTTGCCGTTGTACGGGGCGACGGTGAAGTCCTTGAGGGAGACCCAGCCGGACCGCGGCGTGGCAAGCGAACCGGTCGACGACCAGCGGTAGGACGAGGGAAGGGAGCACGTGCCCGTGTCCGGGGGCGTCGTCGGGGACGTGGTCGGCGTGGGCGTCGGGGTGCTGCCTCCGTCGACCCGGACGAGCTGCCACTGCTGGTTGGCGCCGCCCCAGCTGCGGTACTGGACGACGTTCGCGCCGTCCGCGGTGGATGCGCCCTGAACCTCGACGGCCTTGCCGGAGTGGCGGCTGATCAACGTGATGTAGCCGCCGCTGACGTCCTGCACCTGGAACTGCTGGTTGGTCTGGTTGTGGTCGGTGTACTGGACGATCGCGCCGCCGTCGGCGGTCGACCAGTTGTACACGTCCAGCACCTTGCCGGAGAGCCGGGACTTCAGCCGGTAGTAGCCGTTGCCGGAGTCCACGAACTGCCACTGCTGCTGCGCGCCGTCGTTGCGCGTCCACTGGGCGATGCGGGCGCCGTCCGCCGTCGACAGGTTGTAGACGTCCAGCGCCTTGCCGCTGCCGCGGTTGAGGAGCACGTAGGAGCCGTTGGGGTCGATGCTGGCGGCCGAGGCGTCCGGTGCCGAGACCAGCGAGAAGACGCCGGCCGTGAGCGCGACGGCCGCCGCCGCGACGGCGGCCACCCAGCGCCGGGGACGTCGTGGCGGCCGGGTGACGGGCTCGTCGGCGAGCCCGGGGTGAGGTGCTGGAGTCATGCTGCTCTCCTTCGCGTCATGGCGTGTTAGCGCAAACATTGCCAGCGCGGACAGAGAGGGCCCGAGGGGCCGGGATCCACTGAAACGGTTCGGGCGCGCGCATCACCCCGCCGGAGGCGGGGTGCTCGGCGCCGCCACTTACAGGCCTGTGGTGGACACCCCGTACTCGGCCTGTTCGGGCGTGAAGCCCTCGAACTCCAGCTGATCGATCAACCCGGCACGCGAGAACGGGCTGAACTGGAGGTAGTTCGCCGCGCTCGCAGCGGCCTGGGCGTTCCAGTCGACGCCACCCTCGCCCTCCAGGCGCGCGACGGCGAACTCCGCGTCGCCGTCGGCGAATCCCTCGAAGACGAGCTGCGCCAGCAGTCCGGTGCGAGAGAAGGCGGTGTAGTCGAGGTAGCTGACGGCCGACCGGTACGCGTTCTGCTGGGCGACCGTACCGACGCGGGCGGCCTCGGCAGCAGTGGCCTCGGCGGCAGCCGCCTCCTCCGCCGCACGCTGCTCCTCCGCGAGCCGCTCCTCCTCGGCCTTGGCGGCCGCCTCCGCCTCCGCCTTCGCCTGTTCCTCCGCCTTCGCCCGCTCCTCCGCCTCGGCGTCCGCCGCGGCGTCGGCCTCGTCCTCCGCGACCACGTCCTCGGCGGGCGTCGCAGTGGCCGCTGCGGCGTGCGTCGCGGAGGGCGCAGCCGCCGGCGCATCGCCGGCTCCCCGGCCCGCGGACAGTGCGCCGACAGCCACCAGCACGACGACGACAGCACCGAGCCCGACTGCCGCCTTGTGGCGGGCCAGCCAGGACGGACTCCCGTGCGTCGCGGGCGAGGGACCGCCCGCAGGCAGCGCGGCTGAGGGCCCTCCGTGACTCTCCTCGACCCACAACTGCCAACCCGGCGGCGGCGGTCCCCACGACGGATCGGGCGACCAGCCCTCCGGCGGGACCCAACCCACGGGAGGCGCAGGCCAGTTCGGAGGTGGGTTGAAACGCGCGGCCATGGGTGACTCCGGTGTTCAGGGCTCTCGGCACGACGGCGGGTGCGGTGCACCTCACGGTCCCACCAGCCATCGAGACGGGCGTCCGTACGGCGGGTGAAAACCGCCGACGGCGCGGGACACTGGAGGTGGAGGGTCGCCTCCCCCGGGCGGCCCGGCCCCGTGGTGGTGAGCGTGATGGTCGCGACGGTGGTCACGCGGATCGGCGCCTGGGGGCTGGTCGGGTTCGCGGCCCTCTTCGGACTCGTCGCCGCCGGGTACGCGTTCGAGGAACCCGGCGGCTGGGCCGCCGTGGGTATGGTCGCCGCCTTCGTCGTCCCGGCAGCGGTCCTGGCCCTCGTCGCGTGGCGCTGGCCGGCGCACGCCGCGCGCGGACGCGCTGCATGAGGGGCCAGGGCCGGTCAGCCTCCTCGGCACGTCGGGCGGCGTGATGCTCGCGCCGATGGCGGTCGCGGGGGTTCTCCTCCTGGTGGCGCACAGCCTCGGCGGACGCCGTCGTGCCGGCCCTGCCCGTCCCCTGCGCGAGGGTGGGCGTCCAGCCGATATGGCCCGTTAAAACCGGCGACGCAAACACCTCATGCGGCAGTAATGGCGCTGCTAACGTCCAGTCATGATCACTCGAACAGGGTCCCGTGCCGCTCTCGGCGGCGTGCTCGTGATGCTCCTCGGAGCAGCCACGGGCACCGCCGCACTCGCCGCCGACGGGACAACAGGGGGCACCACGACATCGACGCTCGACGCAGCCGCGACGGCAGCGCTCGACGCCTACGCCGACCAGCTCGCCGCGGTCTACGACCCGGGCCAGTCGCCCGCCACCACGACGCTCGCCAGGACGTCCGCCACAGCCGCCGCGGCGACCGAGTCGCTCGCCGTCAGCGAGGCGACCCCGATCGCGGAGTCGGTGCGCGACGGCGGCGACGTCGTCGAGTCGGCGACGGTGACGACCGACGTCATCAGCGCGACGACGGCGAGCACGGGCGCCATCACGCTGACGGTCGACATGACGACCACGCTCACGATCGCCGACGACGGGTCCGGCAACCCGACCACGAGCTCGTGGTCGGACCCGCACCAGATCACGCTCGCGCCGTCCGGGGGCGCCTACGCCGCGGTCGACGACACGACGCTCGACGTCGCGCCCAACACGGAGACCCCGTACAACGACTCCAGCGCGGTCGTGCCGGAGGCGTCGCCCACCCCCGTCCCCGGGCCGGTGCGGACGATCCCTCCCCAGCCCACGCCGCTCGGTGACACCGGCACCACGACCGAGGCGCAGACCGTCATGCCCGAGGCCAGCTCCGCGGACAAGCCGAGCAACCTCTCGGCCCTGTCCGCCTCGACCATGGCGGCGACGTCCGGCTACCCGACCGAGACCAAGATCTCCCCGGCCCTCTTCTCGCAGTACGCGCTCAAGTGGACGAGCAGCCCCAACAACGGCAACGACAAGTCCGACTTCAACTCGACCTACCCGTTCTACAACAACAACTGCGCCAACTTCGCCTCGCAGGTGCTGGACGCCGGCAACTGGTGGCGGACCGGTGGAAACTCGTTCCAGCAGAACGACAACACGAAGTGGACGTACAACCTCGCCGGGTACAAGGGCGCGACGCGCACCTGGTACAGCGCCAAGTACCTCTACATCTTCGCCAACAACACCGGCACCTACGGCTACCTGAACAACATCTGGAATGCGCGCACGGGGGACCTGCTGTTCACCGACTGGGACCCGAACGGCAAGGCGGACGGCTCCATCGACCACGTCATGGTCGTATCCGGCGTGACGAACTCCGGCGAGCCGCGCATCTCCCAGAAGTCCAACAACCGCAACAACATCACGCTCTCGACGTCGATCGCCATCGCCAAGCAGCAGGGCAAGACGTCGATCACCTGGTACGGGCTCAAGCACCTCTAGGGGTTCGGATGGATGCGATCTGGGGCGAGGCACTCTTCGTCGTGCTCGTGGCCCTGGGCCTCGTCGCGGTCGCGCTCGCGGCCCGCGACGTGCTCGCCGCGCCGACCGCCAGGACGCTGGCGGTCGGCGGGGCGGTCACGGCGCTCGTGCTCGGCGGACTGGCCCTCACCCTGACCCCGGTCACGGCATCGACCGGAGCCACGTGCCAGCTGCAGCCCACGACGACGGTGCTGGGGCCGGACGGCGCCCAGGAGCGGGTGGACGAGGCGGCACCGGGAACGGACCGTCGGAGCGTGACGTCGTGCATCGAGACCGCCCGCACACGGACAGCGGGCGCGAGCGCGTGCATCGTCGTCGCCGCGGGGGGCTACGCGGTGGCGTGGCGCCGACGGCGGACGAGGTCCGGACCGGCCCGCCGGTAGGCCCGGGCGGGCGGGGTCCGTGGTCGGAACTCCGACGCGGACCCCGCCCGTCGCGGCAAGATCGGAC
>JAEWYD010000387.1 GCA_023462275.1 Actinomycetes bacterium | reverse complement strand
AGCCCCCGGACGGCGCGGGCGGGCGGTGCGTCCCCGCGCAGCACCGCGACCATCTCGACGGTCCGGCGCGTGGCGAGCACGTCGTGCGCCCGGAACACCGACGCACCGAGCCAGGCGGCCACGGCCGTCGCGGCGAGGGTCCCCTCGAGGCGCTCGGCCACGGGGAGGTCGAGCGACTCGCCCACGAAGTCCTTGCGCGACAGCGCCATGAGCACGGGGAAGCCGAGACGGACCAGCTCGGGCGTGCGCCGCGTGAGGTGCAGCGAGTGCCAGGTGGTCTTGCCGAAGTCGTGCGTCGGGTCGACGAGCACCGAGCGCGGGTCGACCCCCGCCTCCACCGCGCGGCGGGCCGCGGCCTCGACCGTCACCACGACGTCGGCCACGACGCCGTCGCGTGGCTCCGTCGCGCCGGCGCGCCCCGCCCGGTACTGCGGGCGCAGCGGGTCGGTCCGGGGCGGCAGGCCGCCCGTGTGCGAGCAGACGATGCCGGCGCCGTGCGCGGCGGCCACCTGCACCAGCTCCCGGTCGTGGCCCGCCCAGGTGTCGTTCACGAGGTCGGCGCCGGCGCCCAGGACGGCGTCCGCCACCTCGGCGCGCCAGGTGTCCACGCTGATCGGCAGGTCGGGATAGGTCGCGCGCACCCACCGGACCAGGGGCAGCACGCGGTCGACCTCCTCGGCGACCGTCACCTCCGGGCCCCGGCCGGCGCGCACGCCGCCGATGTCGACGAGGTCCGCCCCGTCCGCGACGGCGCGCGCCACCACGTCCCGCGCGCCGGCGTCGTCGTGGTGGGTGTGGAAGGAGTCCGGGGTGCGGTTCACCACCGCCATGACCGCGGGCCGGTCCGGCGCGAGGACGCGGCCGCGTAGGACGAGCGGCTGCCCGCGCCCGGGGACGCCCTCCATCACCAGCCGGTCGAGGCGCCCTGCGCCTCCTGCTCCGCGCGGGCGTTGTCGGCGACGGCCGCCTCCTCCTCGGCGGCGAGCTCCGCGCTCCGCTCCACGACGACGCGCACGGCCTCGGCGGGGTCGTCGACGATGCGGAGGAGGTCCAGGTCCACGGGGTTGATGTTGCCGCGCGGCACCACCGTCGTCCGGAGCCAGTCGAGCATGCCGCGCCAGTACGAGGAGTCGACGAGGACGATGGGGAACTCGGTCACCTTGTGCGTCTGCACGAGCGTCAGGGACTCGAAGAGCTCGTCGAAGGTGCCGAAGCCCCCGGGCAGGACGACGAACCCCTGCGAGTACTTGACGAAGCACGTCTTGCGGGCGAAGAAGTAGCGGAAGTTCACGCCGAGGTCGACGAAGTCGTTCATGCGCTGCTCGAACGGCAGCTCGATGCCGAGGCCGATCGAGAGCCCGCCGGCCTCGTGCGCCCCCCGGTTCGCCGCCTCCATGATCCCCGGGCCGCCGCCGGTGATGACGGCGAAGCCCGCCTCGGCCAGGCCCCGGCCGACCTCCTGGCCGAGGGCGTACTCGGGGGCGTCCGGCTTGGTCCGCGCGGAGCCGAACACGCTGACGGCGGGCCCGACCTCGGCCAGCGCGCCGAAGCCCTCGACGAACTCGCTGAGGATCCGCATGACGCGCCACGGGTCGCCGTGCACCCAGTCCGCGTCGCCGCCCGGCGCCGCGAGGAGACGCTGGTCGGTGGTGGTGCGCGGGACCTGACCGCCACGCAGCAGGACGGGACCCTTGCGGTAGCCGTTCCCGAAGGTGCGCGGCGGCTGTTCGGTGCTCATGTGCCGACTCTAGGAGGTGAGCCAGTCGCGCAACCCGTCGTGACAGGCCGCGAGGTGAACCACGGGGCAACGTTCGTCGTCGGCGTGGGCGAGCGCCGGGTCGCCGGGGCCGAAGTTGACGGCCGGGATGCCGAGCTCGCCGAACCGCGCGACGTCGGTCCAGCCCAGCTTGGCGAGGGGTGCCCGACCCGTGCGCGTCGTGACGGCCGCGACGAGCCCGGCGAGCGCCGGGTGGTCCAGGCCGGGCCGCGCCCCACCCGCGGCGTCGGTCAGGGTGACCTCGAAGCCGTCGAAGACCTCGCGGACGTGCTCGGTCGCCTGGGCGACGCTCCGGTCGGGCGCGAAGCGGAAGTTCACGGTGACGACGCACTGGTCGGGGATCACGTTGCCGGCGATGCCGCCGCGGATGCCGACGGCGTTGAGCCCCTCGCGGTAGACGAGCCCGTCCACGTGCGCCGCCCGCGGCTCGTACCGGGCGAGCCGGGCGAGCACGGGGGCCGCCTCGTGGATCGCGTTGACGCCCAGCCAGGAGCGGCCGGAGTGCGCCGCCCTGCCTCGCGCGACGACGTCGACCCGCAGCGTCCCGTTGCAGCCGCCCTCGATGCCGGCCGCCGTGGGCTCGCCCAGCACCGCGACGTCGCCGGTCACCCAGTCCGGGTGCGTGCGCACGAGGCGGCCGAGGCCGTTGCGCGTCGCCTCGACCTCCTCCTGGTCGTAGAAGACCCAGGTGACGTCCCTGGTGGGCGCGGTGAGCGCGGCTGCGAGCGCGAGCTGGACGGCCACGCCGCCCTTCATGTCCACGGTCCCGCGGCCCCACAGCTCCGCCGCGTCGCCGGAGCCGCGGAGCTCCGACGGCAGGTTGCCCGCCGGGGGGACCGTGTCGAGGTGGCCGGCGATCACGACGCGCTCGGTGCGCCCGAGGTGCGTGCGGGCCACGACGGCGTCGCCGTCCCGCAGGACCTCCAGGTGCCCGCAGGCCGCGAGCGACCGCTCGACGGCGTCGGCGAGCGCGGTCTCGGCGCCGCTCACGGACGGCTGGTCGACGAGCGCGCGGGTGAGGCTGACGAGGTCGGCCGAGAGGTCCAGGTCCACGCGCCGACCCTACCGGCGGGCCGAGTGCCGGGAGGGTTCGGGCCGCGCCTCGGGACCGGCACCGGACCGGCCGCTGCCCAGCGCGTGGCGCCGACGACGGCCGCCCCGCGACCGCCTCTAGGCTTTCCGCCATGACTGCGCCCGACCCCGCCGCCACCGGCCACCCGACCGCGTGGGGCCACGGCCTCGCGACCGTCACGCGCGGCGGCACCGTGCTGGACGTCTGGTACCCCCGTCCCGTCCTCGGCGACCACGTGGCCGACGACGCCGAGCAGCTCGCCGCGCTGCGGCGCCTCGAGGGCACGGACGAGGCGCGGGACGTCGTCACCCGGGTCGTCACGACCCAGGTGGAGCTCGCCACGCCGCCGGTGGACACCGCCGACGCCTACCTGCGCCTCCACCTGCTCTCGCACCGCCTCGTCCGGCCCCACGGACAGAACCTCGACGGCCTCTTCGCCGTGCTGCCGAACGTCGTCTGGACCGACCGCGGCCCCTGCGCCGTCGAGGGCTTCGAGGACACGCGGCTGCGCCTGCGGGCCAGCGGCTCGGCGCCGACCGTGTACGGGGTGGACAAGTTCCCGCGGATGGTCGACTACGTCCTGCCGTCCGGCGTCCGCGTGGCCGACGCCGACCGGGTGCGGCTGGGCGCCTACCTCGCCGAAGGCACCACGGTGATGCACGAGGGCTTCGTGAACTACAACGCCGGCACGCTCGGCGTCTCGATGGTCGAAGGCCGGATCTCGCAGGGCGTCGTCGTGGGCGACGGCAGCGACGTCGGCGGCGGCGCCTCGATCATGGGGACGCTCTCGGGCGGGGGCCGCGTCACGATCTCGATCGGCCGACGGTCCCTGGTCGGGGCCAACGCGGGCCTCGGCATCAGCCTCGGCGACGACTGCGTGGTCGAGGCCGGCCTCTACCTGACGGCCGGCTCCAAGGTCACGCTGCTCGGGGAGGCCGAGCGGACCGTCGTCGCCGCGCGCGAGCTGTCGGGCCGCGACGGCCTGCTGTTCCGGCGGAACTCGCAGACCGGCGCGGTGGAGGCGCTGCACCGCCCCGGCGTCGGGATCGTCCTGAACCCGGACCTGCACGCGAACTGATGCCCACCGCCGCGCCGCCGATGCCCGGCCCGTTCCCGGCCGCTCCCCCGCGCCCGGTGCCCCGCGCCCGCGCCGCCCGCCTGCGC
>JAEWYD010000386.1 GCA_023462275.1 Actinomycetes bacterium | reverse complement strand
GGGCTAGGTGTAGTTCCCCGTGAGGTTGTGAACGCGGTCTGAGGGGACGGCGCCGCCGATGCCGGTGTGGGGTCGGTGGTGGTTGTAGTGGTGGAGCCATGCTGGGTAGTCGGCGACGCGGTCCTGCTCGCGGGTGTAGGCGGTGGCGTAGGCCCACTCGGCGGCGAGGGTGCGGTTGAAGCGTTCGACCTTGCCGTTGGTCTGGGGCCTGTAGGGCCGGGTGCGGCGGTGCTTGAGGCCGTCCAGGGCGGCGGTGAAGTCCCTGGACCGGTAGCAGGCCCCGTTGTCGGTCATCACGGCGGTGACGGTGATCCCGGCGGCGGCGAAGTAGGCGCGTGCTCTGATCCAGAAGGCCGCCGCGGTCTCCTTGCGCTCGTCGGTGAGGATCTCGGAGTAGGCCAGCCGGGAGTGGTCGTCGACGGCGTGGTGGAGGTAGGCGTAGCCGGCGCCTCTCTTGCGGTCGCGTCGGCCGAGCTCGCGGCCGAGCGTGCGGTGACCGCCGCCGTCGGGGATCCGGCCGAGCTTCTTGATGTCCACGTGCACCAGCTCCCCGGGCATGGTGGCCTCGTAGCGGATCGGCGCTGGCCGACGCACGGGTAGCCCGGTCGCCTGGTCCACGTGCACCAGCAGTGGCATCCGGTAACGGGCCAGGACCCGCCCCACCGTCGAGCGGGGAACGTGCAGGTGGTAGGCGATCCGGTGCGGTCCCCACCGACGGGTGAACCGCAACGCCACGATCCGCCGCTCGAGCCTGCGCGAGCACCGGCTCGGTGAGCGCCGAGGGCGGCTCGAGCGGTCCACCAGGGGCTCACCGGCCCGATACCGGCGCGCCCACTTCGAGGCCGTCGCCGGCGAGCACTGGAACCGCTCAGCAGCCCGGCGAACCGGCCAACCCTGATCGACGATCAGCTTGGCCAGGCGCAGCCTGCCGGTCGGGGTCAACGGGGCGTTAGCGTGGGTCACGAGGACCTCCGGGTCGTCGAGGACGGTGTGGTAACCCCCTCGATACCGGAGGTCCTCGTCATCTGCCCAGAGCCACGCTGATCACAACGTCCCGGGGAACTACATCTAGCCCACGGCCTTCACGGGCCCGCCGACGACGCGGCCCGGGCCTACGCTCGTGACGAGGGCCCGTGACCCGATCCGGACCCACCCTGAGGCAACGGACGCGGGAGGAGGCGGCGTCGTGCGCGTGGTCGGCCGGCTGGACGTGCGCCGCATGACCTTCCTGCGGTACCGCTCCGTGGCGCTCCTCGCGACGACGCTGCCCGAGCGGCTCGTGCTCGAGGGCGGCGGCGCGCTGCTCATCGGCCTGGCCCTGCTGCCCGACCCGGAGCAGAACGTGTGGCAGCCGGTGTGCGGCGTCGTCGGCGTCGCGCTGGTGACGCTGACCTGGTGGGCGCCGCTGTGGGCCTGGCGGCGGGACCGCCGACGGTCGGCCGGGCCCTGGTGGTACGTCGTCACGCTCGACACCCTCGTCGTCGTGATGCCGGACGGCGTGCTGACCGTTCCGTGGTCCGACGTCCGCGCGCTCCGGCGCCGTCGGGACGGGTGGTCCGGCGTCGTCCCGGCCACGAGGAGCGCCGTGCTCATCCCCCGGGAGGCGTTCGACCGTGCCGGCCGGCGCACGGTCGACGCTCTCGTCGGCGGGCTCCAGCTGGAGCGTCGCGCCGCCTGATCGGGCCGCCACCCTTCAGGTGCGGCGCTCGTCGGCCGAACTAACGGGTGCGGATGGGCGCCGCTCGCGCCCACTCGCGCCACCGCGCCGACCGGAGGACGCTCATGCAGCACCCGCACCGCCCCACCCTGACGGCCGTCGTCGCGCTGGCGCTCCTCGTGCCCGCCGGCGCCGCGGGCGCCACGGGCGATCCCTCGTCCCCCGGCGCGGGG
The DNA here is from genome assembly GCA_023462275.1 of Actinomycetes bacterium. Lineage (GTDB taxonomy): Bacteria > Actinomycetota > Actinomycetes > Actinomycetales > Cellulomonadaceae > Actinotalea. Next base: position 3,743 of record JAEWYD010000386.1, on the reverse strand, counting down.
ACGACGGTGGTCACCGGCGCGCTGCAGGTGGCCGTGGCGGAGGACGTCGCCGGCGCGACGACGATGGTCGCGTTCGCCGAGGTGGACGGCGCGCTGGTCGACGTCACCGGCCTCGTCCCGGCCGACACCGCCAGCACCGGCGACGCCGTCACGGTCACGCTGGACGCGGCGGGCGACGCCGTCGCTGCGGACGTGGCACCCTCGGCGGCCGCGACCGCCCCGGACGTGGCGCCCGCGGTCGTCGCGCAGACGGGCACGATCACGGTCCTCCCGGTCTTCTGGACGGCGCCGGACGCCCAGACGCCGGAGACGCTCGCGGCCCTGGCGCGGACGGCGGGCGACTACTGGGCAACGCAGTCCGCGGGCCGGGTCACGACCAGCGCGGTCGCGGCGCGCCCGTGGGCGCAGATCCCGGCGCCCACCGGCTGCGACGCCGCGGCGATCTTCAACTCGGCGCTGGCCGCGAACCCGGCCGTGGGCGGGGGCGCGTACGACCGCGTCGTCGTTTACTTCCCCAAGGACACCGACTGCCAGTGGGTGGGCCTGGCGACGATCGGCCAGGGCTCGATCTGGGTGAACGGCTACGGCTACTCCGACACGTTCTCGCACGAGTTCGGCCACACGCTCGGGCTCGGTCACGCGAGCGCGCGCCTGTGCACCACGGCCACCGGCCCGGCGCCGTGGGCCGACACGGGCTGCGCCGTCCGGTCCTACGAGGACGGCGACGACGTCATGGGCTGGGCGCTGTACCGAGCGGCGGCACCGCTGAACACCGCCCTGGCGGACCAGCTCGGGTGGGCCCGGACGGTCGCGCCGTCGGCGTCCGCCGCGGTGACCGCGACGCTCGCGCCGCTGTCTGCCGTCACCGGCGTGCGCGCCCTGAAGATCCCGTTCTCCGGGGGCCTGCTCTACGTGGACTACCGGCCGGCGTCGGACGCCCGCTACCCCACCCGGGTGGGTGTGCAGGTGCACCGCGTCCCGGTGACCTCGGCGTACCACGACTCCGAGCTGCTGGACATGCACAGCGCCCTGCCCGGCTACTCCGCCGTCGCCAGCACGACCTACTCCCTGCCGCCGGGCACCACGTACGCGGTGCCGGGGACGGACTACGTCGTGGCCGTGCTCGGGGTCGACGCCGCAGGCGCGGCGGTCTCGCTCGTGTCGAGGAAGCTCGACGCGACGGCGCCGTCGGCGCCCGTCATCGCCCGGCCCAGCAGCGGGTGGTGGCCGAGCACCGCCACCATCGCGTGGAGCCCCGCCAGCGACGCCGGCGTCGGCATGGCCGGCTACACGGTCGCGGTGGACGGCCGCGTGGCTGCCGTCGTGCCCGCCGGGTCGACGTCCACGACCATCGCCGTCCCCCCCACGGGAACGGTCACCGTCACGGCGACGGACCGTGCCGGCAACTCGACGGCCGCGTCGGTCGTCAGCGGCTCGCCGGTCGCGCCGTCGCGGCCCGTGATCACGACGGCCGCCGGCACGCACCCGAACCCCGTGCAGCTGACGTGGACCGGCCCCGGTCCGAGCGCCGGCGTGGCGGCCTACGTCGTCACGGCGGGCGGCCGCGACCGCGCCCTGGCCGCGGATGCGACGACGCGCCGCCTCACGCTGGACCCGGGCACCTACACGGTGACCGTCTCCGCCGTCGACGGCGCCGGCACCCGGACCATGTCGGACCCGGTCACCCTGACCGTCACCGACGCCCCCGACCCGGGCCTGTCCGACGTCTGGCCGGGCCACCCGTTCTTCGCACCCATCGCCTGGATGCGGGCCGCCGGCATCACCACCGGCTCCACGCTGCCCGACGGCACGCTGGGCTACGACGGGAGCGGCGCGGTCTCGCGGCAGGCCATGGCTGCCTTCCTCTACCGGCTCGCGGGGCGTCCCGCGTTCACGCCTCCCGCGACGTCGCCGTTCGCCGACGTGCGCGTGGGCGACCCGTTCTACGCCGAGATCGCCTGGCTGGCGCAGTCCGGCGTGAGCACGGGCTGGTCGATGGCGGACGGCTCGGTGCAGTTCCGGCCGGGCGAGGCGGTGAGCCGCGAGGCGATGGCCGCGTTCCTCTACCGGTTCGCCGGCAAACCTGTCTTCACCCCGCCGGCGGCGTCGCCGTTCGTCGACGTCACGACGGCGCACCCGTTCTACGCGGCCATCACGTGGCTGTCGTCGAGCGGCATCAGCAGCGGCTGGGCCGGCCCGACGGGAGCCGAGTTCCGCCCCGGCACGTCGATCGAGCGGCAGGCGATGGCGGCGTTCCTCTACCGGCTCGACAAGGCGTCCTGAGCGCCGCTGAACCGATTCAGCGGTTCGGCTCCTTGGACGGTTCGCGAGACCGGCCCCCAGGATCGGTGGGGCGCACGAGAGCGCTCACATCGCACCGTCGAGGGGGCAGGTATGGGGTTCCGACAGAAGACGTCCGCGCTGCTGACCGCAGCACTGGTGGCGGCCGGCGGCGTCGCCGCCGGGCTGGCGGTAGCCACGCCGGCCGCCGCCGCGACGCTCACGCAGGTGAGCAGCTTCGGCAGCAACCCCGGCAACGACGCCATGTACGTGTACGTGCCGACCACGGTGCAGGCCAAGCCTGCGATCGTCGTCGCGCTGCACCCGTGCGGCGGCTCCGGGCCGGGCTTCTACCAGTCGAGCGAGTTCGCGTCGCTCGCGGACCGCTACGGCTTCGTCGTGATCTACCCGACGTCGACGGACAAGATCGGCTGCTTCGACACCTTCTCCGACGCATCGAAGCACCGCGGTGGCGGCTCGGACGCCGAGTCGATCGTCTCGATGGTCACGTACGCCGAGCAGCACTACAACGGTGACTCGAACCGCGTCTACGTCACCGGCAGCTCGTCGGGCGCCATGATGACGAACGCGATCGCCGCCCTCTACCCGGACGTGTTCAAGGCCGGCGCGGCATTCATGGGCGTCCCGTTCGGCTGCTTCCCGAACGAGGCCGACTACCTGGCCGCGACCAGCGTGTGCGCGACCGGCGCCAACTCCAAGACGGCGCAGCAGTGGGGCGACCTGGCGCGGTCGGCGTACCCGGGGTACACCGGCACCTACCCGCGGATGCAGCTGTGGCACGGCACGGCCGACACCGTCGTCAGCTACCGGAACCTCCAGATGGAGGTCGACCAGTGGACGAACGTCCACCGGGTCAGCGGGACACCGTCGTCCACCGACTCCTCGCACAGCGGCTGGACGCGGCAGCGCTACACGGACTCCTCGGGCACCACGCGCGTCGAGTCGATCACCGTGGCCGGCGCCGGGCACTCGCTGCCCAGCGCGGGCATGGCGGCCGAGGCGATCGCCTTCTTCGGGCTCGACCAGACGTCGACGACGCCGCCCACCACTCCCCCGACGACGCCGCCCACCACCCCGCCGACGACCCCGCCGACCGGCGCCTGCCGCGTGGCCTCCAGCGTCAACGCGTGGAACTCCGGCCTGACCGCGAACCTCACGATCACCAACACCGGGTCGTCGGCCGTGAACGGCTGGAGCCTCGCGTTCACGGTGCCCAGTGGCCAGACCATCACCTCCGGCTGGAACGCCACCTACAGTCCGACCAGCGGCCAGGTGACGGCGAAGAACGCGTCCTACAACGGTCAGATCCCGCCGGGCGGCTCGGTCACCATCGGCTACCAGGCGAGCCACACCGGCAACGGCGGCGCACCGGCGTCGTTCGCGCTCAACGGGAGCACCTGCACGACGTCCTGACGCCCGCGGCGCCACCTCGCCCGCGTGCC
>JAEWYD010000385.1 GCA_023462275.1 Actinomycetes bacterium | reverse complement strand
GGGCAGCACGTGCTCGTCCTGTTCACCGACAGCCTCCTGCGCGACCAGGAGGAGATCCTCCGCGGCGTGTACGAGGTGCTCGGCGCGGCCGTGCCGGTGTTCGGCGGGGCCGCCGCGGACCGCTGGGCGATGGACCGGACCTTCCAGCTGCTCGACGACCGCGTGCTGTCCGGCGCGGTCGCCGGCGTCCTGCTGACGTCGGACGGCCCGATCTCCGTCGCCTCCGGTCACGGCTGGCGTCCGGTGGGGGCGCCGATGGTGGTCACCCGGTGCGAGGACGGGCGGGTCCACACGCTCGACGACGAGCCCGCCCTCGACGTGTACCTTCGGCGCGTGGGGGCGCCGCCCGAGACGTACACCGACCCGGCGGCGCTCAGGGCGTTCGCCCTGACCCGCCCCATCGGCATCGAGCGCCGCAGCGGCGCGGAGGTCCGCAACCTCGCCACGGAGACCGACCTGAGCGGTCGCACGATCGGCGGCGGCGGCGCCATCCCGGCGGGCGCGCTCACGTGGGTCATGACGGGTGACGAGGAGTCGATCCTGGCGGCGGTCACGAAGACGTGCGAGCGGGCGGTCGCGGGGCTGGGCGGCGTCCGGCCCCTCGCCCTGCTTCCGTTCAGCTGCTCGGCGCTGCGCAAGGTGCTCGGCCCGGACGGGATCCGGCGAGAGGGCGACCGCATCGCGGCGGCCGCCCCGGGCGTCCCCTTCGCCGGCTTCTACACGTGCGGCGAGATCGCGCGCAGCCGCGGCATCGACGGGTTCCACAACCAGACCCTCGTCGTCCTCGCGCTCGGATGAGGACGCCATGACGCTGCCCGTGGACACGCTGTCGACCCAGCTCCTCGTCCAGTTCCTCACCGCGGTGTCGAGCTGCGCCGACGAGCCCGCCGCGCTCCAGGTCGCCGCCGAGCGCGCGGCCGCGGCGTTCGAGGCCGAGGTGGGCGCCGTCGTCATGGCCGACGTCGTTGCGGCCGTCGGGTTCCCCGAGGACCGCCTGGCCACCGCCGAGCTGCTCGCGGTGGCGCGGGGGACGGCCCGGGACGTCGAGGTGCCCGGCGTCGGCGTCTGCGCGGCCCTCGCGGCACCCCTGCGGGACACGGGCGACGGGTACCTGGTCGTCGCGCGGTCGGGGGCGTCGTTCTCGCCCGGCGACGCGCAGCTGCTGCGCGGGATGGCGCGGGCGTTCCACGCGACCCTCGTCTCCCTGCGCACCCTTGACCGCGAGCGGGCCATGCGGGCGCTCTCGGAGCAGCAGGCGACCGAGAACGCGCGTCTGCTCGAGTCCGTCCGCGTGCGTCACCAGCTGCTCGAGCACCTCGTCCGGGTCCAGCGCGCCATCACCCGACGTGCCCCGCTGGACGAGGTGCTCGGCAACATCGTGGACGGCGCTCGGAGCCTGCTCGGCGACGACGTCGCCGCCATCTGCCTGGTGGACCGGGCCGACCCCACGCGCTTCGTGCACGTCACCTCCCGCGGCATGCCGGCCGACGCGGAGGCCGCGTTGCGGCGGTCGCGGCCCACGGCCACGGACCCGGCCTGGGCGGCGATCACCACGGATCGGGTCGTCCTCGCGCGCGGCCCGGTGCTGCGGGGACCGGACCCGGACGCCTGGCCGCAGCGCCGGCGTCCGCGAGCGGCGCTCGCCGCTCCCGTCCACGAGGGCGGCCGAGCCGCCGGCACGCTCGTCGTGGCGTCGTCGGACGCGCAGCGCGAGTACGGCACCGAGGAGCGCGCGGTCCTGGAGGCGTTCGCGGAGCAGGTCAGCCTCGCGCTCACCGACGCCCTCACGCTCGCCGAGATGCACCGGGCGAACCACGACCCCGTCACGGGGCTGGCCACCCGCCGCCTGTTCATGCAGCGCCTGGAGGAGGCGCTCGCCGGCTCGGCCGGGCCGCTCCTCGCCGTCCTCTTCATCGACCTGGACCGCTTCAAGATGGTCAACGACACGCTCGGCCACGCCGCGGGGGACCAGCTGCTGTTTGAGGTCGGCAGCCGGATCCGCGCCTGCCTGCGCGGCGGCGACTTCGCCGCGCGGCTCGGCGGCGACGAGTTCGGCGTGCTCGTGGAGGCGCTCGACGACGTCGAGACGGTGGTCGCGATGGCGGAGCGGATCGGGGCCGACCTGCGCCTGCCCGCGTTCGTCGAGGGGCGCCAGGTGTTCGTGGACGCGAGCGTCGGCATCGTCACGGCGGCGCCCGGGTCGATCGACGGCGAGGCCCTCGTGCGGGACGCCGACGTCGCGATGTACGAGGCGAAGCAGACCGGCGCGGGGCGGTGCGTCGTGTTCGACCAGGCCATGCGGGACCGCGTGGAGCGGCGCGTCTCCCTCGAGGGCGACCTGCGGCATGCGCTGGGCCTGGGGGAGTTCTTCCTGCAGTACCAGCCGATGGTCGACCTGAGCAGCGGCGGCGTCGTCGGCGTAGAGGCGCTCCTGCGGTGGTCGCGGCGCGGCGAGGAGCTCGTCCCGCCCCTGGCGTTCATCCCCGTCGCGGAGGAGACGGGCGTGATCCTGCCGCTCGGCGAGTGGGTGCTGCGCGAGGCCTGCCGACAGGCGCGCGTCTGGCACGACGAGCTCGGCGGCGGCCCGGTCGTCACGGTCAACCTGTCCGGCCGGCAGATCCTGGAGCCCGACCTGGCCGACCAGGTGGCGCGAGCGCTCGCCGACACCGGGCTGCCCGCCGACTCCCTGATCCTGGAGATCACCGAGTCCGTGCTCATGCAGGACCGCGCGGCGGCCGTCGCGCGACTCACCGAGCTCAAGGCGCTGGGCGTGGGGTTGGCGGTGGACGACTTCGGGACGGGGTACTCCTCGCTGACCTACCTGCGGTCGTTCCCCGTCGACATCCTGAAGATCGCCAAGCCGTTCCTGGACGACGTCGCGGCGGAGCCGGACGCGGCGCGCCTCGCCCGGGCGATCGTCGAGCTGGGCCGGACCCTCCACCTCTCCACGGTGGCGGAGGGGATCGAGACGGCCGAGCAGTGGGCGGTCATGCGCGATGCGGGCTGCCACCTGGGCCAGGGCTTCCACTTCGCCCGGCCGCTGGACGCGGACGCCGTCGGCGAGCTGCTGCGCAGCCCGCGGGGCGCCCGGCTACCGGTCTAGCGACGCACGGACCGGGCGGCGACCGCCGGCGGGACCCTCAGACCGCGTCGTCGGGCAGGCCGAGCCAGCGCTGCCAGCCGCTGTGCAGCACCAGCCACGCGATGAGGCCGTACCCGGCCTGACCGGGCACCACGCCGTCGCCCGCGGCCAGGTCCGCCTGCCACTGCTCGTGGCGCGCCAGCGGCGTGTACGTCTCGACGTAGGGCACCCGCCGTCGCTGCGCGACGTCCGCGAAGGCCGCGGAGAGCTCGGCCTGGCGCTCGGGGTCCTGGTGGAGCGTCGGGGGCGGCCCGACGACGAACGCCGGCAGGTGGCGGCGGTCGGCCTCGTCCAGGACGTTCGCGAGGTTGAGGCGGCTGCGCGCCAGGGAGGTGCCGGCGGCGAGGTCGCCGTGGCCGAGGCCGATCACGAGGAACGTGCCGCCCTCCGGCGCGCCGTCGACGCGCCGGCCGACCTCCTCGGTCCAGCGGGTGGCCAGAGCGGCGGTCGTCTCGCCGGGGACGGCGAGCGTCATGACCAGGGGCGGCGGCTCGAGGGCCGTACGTGCGGCCACCCGGCCGACCCACCCCAGGGCCTTGGGGTCGCCGACACCGGCCACCAGCTCGTCCCCGACCACGCAGATGCGCCGCGCCAGCTCCACATACCCTCCGTCCGTCCGGGCAAGTGTCCCCGACGCGGCGGCGGGGCCGGGGGAGCGACGCGCGTCAGCGGGCGAACGCCCGCTCGACGAGCGCCTCCTGCTCGGCGAGGTGCGTCTTCGCGGAGCCGGTCGCGGGCGAGGCCGCCGCGGCCCGCGACACGACGCGCAGCCCCCGGCCGAGGGACGACCCGAGCCGCGTGGCCAGGAAGGTCCACGCGCCCTGGTTCTCCGGCTCGTCCTGCACCCAGACCAGCTCCGCGCCGTCGTACGGGGCCACGGCCTGCCGCAGCGCCGCCTGCTCCAGCGGGTAGAGCTGCTCCAGGCGCACGATGGCGGTGCGCGCGTCGCCGGTCTTCGCGCGGTGCGCGAGCAGGTCGTAGTAGACCTTCCCCGCACACAGCAGCACGCGGTCGACGGGGGCGTCCGCGGGCAGGTGCGCCTCGGGCAGCACGGGCCGGAACTCGCCCGTCGTGAAGTCCTCCGTGGGCGAGGCGGCGGCCTTGAGCCGCAGCATCGACTTCGGCGTGGCGACGACGAGGGGTCGGCGGGGCCGCTGGTACGCCTGGCGGCGGAGCAGGTGGAAGTACGACGCCGGCGTCGACGGGATCGCGACCGTCATGTTGTCCTCGGCGCACATCTGCAGGTACCGCTCGACGCGCGCGGAGGAGTGGTCCGGCCCCTGGCCCTCGTAGCCGTGCGGCAGGAGGAGCACGACGGAGGAGCGCTGGCCCCACTTCTGCTCGGCCGAGGAGACGAACTCGTCGACGATGGTCTGCGCGCCGTTCGCGAAGTCGCCGAACTGCGCCTCCCAGAGCACCAGGGCGTCGGGGCGCTCGACCGAGTACCCGTACTCGAACCCCATCGCGGCGAACTCGGACAGCGAGGAGTCGTAGACCCAGAACTTGGCCTGGTCGCTCGACAGGTACGCCAGCGGCGTCCACTCGGCGCCGGTGTTGCGGTCGTGCAGCACGGCGTGGCGCTGGACGAAGGTGCCGCGGCGGGAGTCCTGGCCCGCCAGGCGCACCGGGGTGCCCTCGAGGAGCAGCGAGCCGAACGCGAGGATCTCGCCGTAGCCCCAGTCGATGCCGCCGTCGCGGGACATCTCCTCGCGCTTGGCGAGCAGCGCCTCGAGCTTGGGGTGCACGGCGAATCCGGCGGGCGGCCGGACGTGCGCCCGGCCGATCCGGTGCAGGACCTCGGGGTGCACGGCGGTGCGCCAGCCGATGATCGTGCCGGCGTCCTCCTGCTGCGACTCGGGCTTCTCGAGCCCGGCGACCGGCTCGCGCTCCGGGGTGGGCGCCTGCGTGCGCGCCTCCTTCGTCTCGCGGAACACGCGCTCGAGCTGGTTCTGGTAGTCCTGGAGGGCCTGCGACGCCTCTTCCACGGAGATGTCGCCTCGGCTCACGAGGGCCTCGGTGTAGAGCTTGCGGACGCTGCGCTTCGCCTCGATGAGGTTGTACATGAGCGGCTGCGTCATCGACGGGTCGTCGCCCTCGTTGTGGCCGCGCCGGCGGTAGCAGACCATGTCGACGATGACGTCGCGGTCGAACTGCTCGCGGAACTCCAGCGCGAGCTCGGCGACGCGGACGCACGCCTCCGGGTCGTCGCCGTTGACGTGGAAGATCGGCGCCTGGAGGCCCTTGGCGACGTCGGTGCAGTAGTACGTCGAGCGCGACGACGACGGGCCGGTGGTGAAGCCCACCTGGTTGTTGACGATCACGTGGATCGTGCCGCCCGTGCGGTAGCCCCGCAGCTGCGCGAGGTTCAGGGTCTCGGTCACGACGCCCTGGCCCGCGAACGCGGCGTCGCCGTGGATGAGGATCGGCAGCACGGAGAAGCCGTCGCCGCCGAGGTCGATGCGGTCCTGCTTCGCGCGGACGATGCCCTCGAGGACGGGGTCGACCGCCTCGAGGTGCGACGGGTTCGCCGCCAGGTAGACCTGCGTCTGCGCGCCGGACTCGGCGGTGAAGACGCCCTCGGTGCCGAGGTGGTACTTGACGTCGCCGGAGCCCTGCACGCTGCGCGGGTCCTGGTTGCCCTCGAACTCGGCGAACACCTGGGCGTAGCTCTTGCCCGCCAGGTTCGTGAGGACGTTGAGGCGGCCGCGGTGGGACATCCCGATGCAGACCTCGTCGAGACCGCCCTCGGCGGCGCGGGACAGGACGGCGTCGAGCAGCGGGATGAGCGACTCCCCGCCCTCGAGCGAGAAGCGCTTCTGGCCCACGAACTTGGTCTGCAGGAAGGTCTCGAACGCCTCGGCCGCGTTGAGGCGGCGCAGGATGCGCAGCTGGTCCTCGCGCGGCGTCCGGGCGTAACCGGACTCGAGCCGCTCCTGCAGCCAGCGCCGCTGCCGCGGGTCCTGCAGGTGCATGTACTCGGCGCCGACGGTGCGGCAGTAGGAGTCGCGCAGCAGGCCGAGGATCTCCCGCAGCGTGGCGCGCGGCTTGCCCGTGAAGCCCGCGGTCGGGAACTTGCGGTCCAGGTCCCACAGCGTGAGGCCGTGGCTGCCGATGTCGAGGTCGGGGTGCTTGCGCTGGCGGTAGGCGAGCGGGTCCGTCTCCGCCATGAGGTGACCGCGGGAGCGGTAGGCGTGGATGAGCTCGGCGATGCGGGCCGGCTTGGCCAGCTCGGTGTCGGTGTCGACGGTGTTGTCGCGCACCCAGCGCACCGGCTCGTAGGGGACGCGGATGGCGGTGAACACGCGGTCGTAGAAGCCGCCGTCGCCGAGGAGCTTCGCGCCGATGATCCGCAGGAAGTCGCCGGACTGGGCGCCCTGGATGATTCGGTGGTCGTAGGTCGACGTCAGCGTGAGCACCTTGGAGACGCCCATGCGGGCGAGCTGCTCCTCGGACGCGCCCTGGAACTCGGCGGGGTAGTCCATCGCGCCGACGCCGACGATCGTGCCCTGGCCGGCCATGAGCCGGGGCACCGAGTGGACGGTCCCGATGGTGCCGGGGTTGGTGAGGCTGATGGTCGTGCCGGCGAAGTCGTCGGGCGTGAGCCGGTTGGTGCGGGCGCGCCGGACGACGTCCTCGTACGCGGCCACGAACTGCCCGAAGTCCATCGCGTCGGCGTTCTTGATGCTGGGCACGAGGAGCTGGCGCGACCCGTCCGGGCGCGCGAGGTCGATCGCCAGCCCCAGGTTCACCGCGGGGTGCTGGACGACGGCGGGCTTGCCGTCGTCCTCCGTGTAGGCCGCGTTCATCACGGGCATCTCGGCGAGCGCCTCGACGAGGGCGTAGCCGATGAGGTGGGTGAACGAGACCTTGCCGCCCCGGCCGCGGGCCAGGTGGTTGTTGATGACGATCCGGTTGTCCACCATGAGCTTGGCCGGCACCGCGCGTACGGAGGTGGCGGTTGGCACCTCGAGGCTGGCGGTCATGTTGGCGACGACGCGGGCGGCGGGCCCGCGCAGGCGCTCCACGACGGGCTCGCTCGAGGCCTGCGGCCACTGCACGCGGGAGGGCAGCGTCTCGGCGTACGGCGCCGTTGCGGGCTGCGCGGACGCCTCGGGGGCACCGCCCAGGCCGGGCTCGCGCGGCGTCGTCGGGGTCGCCTGGGCG
>JAEWYD010000384.1 GCA_023462275.1 Actinomycetes bacterium | reverse complement strand
CCCGAGGCCGGGGCGGCCGGTCCTCGCTAGAGCCGCTCGGCGTAGACCCGCAGGGCGTCGCGGACGAAGCCCGCGCCCTGGTCGCCGCCGTAGTTCGCGGCGAACCGGGGGTCCGCCACGTACATGTCGGCCAGGCCCAGCAGGTAGCCCTTCTCGGGCGCACCGGTGCCGTGGCCCGGCGTACCCGGGATCGACGCCAGCCACTGCGCGTGCCGGCGGGCGACGTCCTGCGCCTCGGCGGAGTCCGCCGGCACACCGGATGACGCGACGTCCGCCCACGCCTGGGCGACGGCGCTGGTCCGCTCCTGCCAGCCGCGCCTGTCGTCCGCGGACAGGCCGCGCCACCAGCGGTCGCTCGTGGCGTACGCGTCCTTGCCCCAGCGCTCCTCCACCTCTGCCTGGTACTGCGTGTGGTCGAAGCCGTCGAACATGTTCTCGGCCACAAGATCTCCTCCCGTCGTGATCGCGTGGATCGTCCGTTCGACCGACGCGGCCATCCGCGCCAGCCGTCGCTGCTCGTCGAGCAGCGCGGTGAGGTGCCGGCGGAGCGCCGTGACGCGGTCGCGCTCGCCGTCCAGCACGGTCCGGACGTCCGCGAGCGGAAGTCCGAGGCTGCGCAGGACGAGCGCCTCCTGCAGCCGCAGGAGGGCGGCGGCGTCGTAGTACCGGACGCCCCCCGAGCCGACCCGGCTCGGCTGCAGCACGCCCACCGCCTCGTAGTGGCGCAGCGTGCGGCTCGTCGTGCCGCTGGCCCGGGCGACGTCCCTGATCGAGTGCTCCATCGGTCTCACCTCCACGACGGTACGAGTTGACGTTACGTCAACCGCAAGTCCCTCACCCCCCTTTCGCAAAGTGGAGCGAACCTGCTGCGACACGCCCGCGTGTCGCAGCAGGTTCGCTCCACTTTGCCGGGGGTTGGGGGCTGGGGGTGCGGGTGGTGGTGGGGTTCGGGTTCTGGTCATGGCGAGGGCGGGTGGACGGGCTCTTGACCGCGCCAGAGAACCCCGCCACAGTTGTCCGCACGTGGGGGCGTGCAATCGCTCCCACAGCCATCACCACAGGAGGGGACGACGTGGTCTCACCAGGACGGCACGGCCGCCGCACGGCGGTAGCTCTACTCGCGGCGGGAGCGCTCACCGCGAGCTTCGGGATCTCGGCGGGGGCCGCTCAGCTCGCTCCCGGCGGCGACTTCACGGACGGGGCCGGCGCCTGGTGGGCGACCGGCAACATGACCATCGACACCAGCAGCGGCGCCCTGTGCGTCGACGTGCCCGCGGGGGGTGACCCCTGGACCTCGATCGTGGGCCTGAACGGCGTCGCCATCACGGAGGGCACCGCGTACGCCTTCACCTTCAGCGCCTCGGCGGACCCGGGCGCCACGGTGCGCGTCGTCGTCGGCCAGAACGGCGCGCCGTACGGCACGACCGTCGACGAGAACGTCCCGCTCACGCCGACGGCGTCCGACGTGGACCTGGGCTTCGTCGCCACGGCGACGTACCCGGCGGCCCCGGCACCGGACGACCCCGAGGGTCAGATCGCGTTCCAGCTCGGCGGCAGCTCCACCCCGTACACGTTCTGCCTCGACGACGTCTCGCTCTCCGGCGACGAGGAGATCCTGCCGCAGACGTCGTTCGCGGCCGGGCTGGGCGCGTGGGCGCTCAACGGCGCGACCGTCTCGACGGCGACCGTCGACGACGGCGTCTGCCTCGACGTGCCCGGCGGCACCGCCAACCCGTGGGACGTCAACCTGCACTACGACGGGATCCCCGTCGAGCAGGACGGCAACTACGTCCTCTCGCTGCACGCCAGCGCGACGCCGGGCAAGACGGTCCGCGCGCTCGTGGGCGAGAACGGCGGCTCCTACACCACCGTCGTCGACGTCAACCCGCAGCTGACGGCCGACGTCGGCGAGTTCAGCTACCCGTTCACCGCGACGCGCGCGTACGCGGCCACCGGCGACGTCGTCGGGCAGGTCGCGCTGCAGCTCGGCGGCTCCGCCGAGCCGTGGACCTTCTGCGTCACGGACGTGTCCCTCCTGAAGACGCAGGCACCCCCGCCGCCCTACGAGCCGGAGACCGGGCCGCGCGTCCGCGTCAACCAGCTGGGCTACGCGACGCACGGTCCCAAGCGCGCCACCGTGGTCACCGAGGCCACCGCGGCCCTGCCCTGGACCCTGCGCCACGGCAGCACCGTCGTGGCGACGGGCACCTCGACGCCTGCGGGCGTCGACGCCTCCTCCGGGCTGAACGTGCACGTCGTCGACTTCTCGTCCGTGACGGCGGCCGGCGACGGCTACACGCTCGAGGCCGACGGCGAGACCAGCTTCCCGTTCGCCCTGAGTGCCGACCCGTACGAGAAGCTCCGGGTCGACTCCCTGTCCTTCTTCTACCCGATGCGCAGCGGGACAGCGATCGACGGCGACGTCGCCGGCGCCGAGTACGCCCGGCCCGCCGGGCACGTCGGCGTCGCCCCCAACCAGGGCGACACCGCGGTGACGTGCCTGCCCGCCGGCACCCTCACGGTGGGCGGCACGGACCTCTACGACGGCTACACCTGCGACTACACGCTCGACGTGAGCGGCGGCTGGTACGACGCCGGCGACCACGGCAAGTACGTCGTCAACGGCGGCATCTCCGTCGCGCAGCTGCTCGGCACGTACGAGCGGTCGCTGCACGCCCTGACGGCCGACGACGGCGCCCTGGCCGACGGCACGCTCCGCGTGCCCGAGTCCGACAACGGCGTCCCCGACGTCCTCGACGAGGCGCGCTGGGAGCTGGAGTGGATGCTGAAGATGCAGGTCCCGACCGGTGAGGAGTACGCCGGCATGGTCCACCACAAGGTGACCGACGTCGCGTGGACCGGCATCCCGCTGCTGCCGTCGAACGACCCGCAGCCGCGCTACCTGCACCGGCCCTCCACGGCCGCGACGCTCAACATGGCGGCCGTGGCCGCTCAGGGCGCCCGGCTCTTCGCCGACTACGACGCCGACTTCGCGGCCCAGCTGCTCGACGCCGCCGAAACCGCCTACGCGGCCGCGGTCGCGACGCCGGACCTGTACGCGCCGAACACGAACACCCACCCCAACCCCGGTGGCGGTCCGTACGACGACAACCAGGTGGGCGACGAGTTCTACTGGGCGGCCAGCGAGCTGTACCTCACGACGGGTGGCAGCGACTACCTGGCCGACGTCCTGGCCAGCCCGTACCACCTGGGCGGCGCCAAGGAGGCGTTCCCGGCCACCGGGTTCGACTGGGGCGCCGTCGCGGCCGTGGCGCGCATCGACCTGGCGACGGTCCCGAGCCTCGTGCCCGGCCGTCAGGCGATCCGGCAGTCCGTCGTCGACGCCGCGCGGGACATGGCCGAGCTGGGCGCCACGCACCCGTTCGGCGTCCCGTACACGGGCGTCAACGGGCGCTACGAGTGGGGCTCGAACGGCAAGATCCTCAACAACATCGCTCTCATCGGCGCCGGCTTCGACATCAGCGGTGACCCCGCGCTCGAGGCGGCGGCGCTCGAGGGCATGGACTACGTCCTGGGCCGCAACGCCCTGAACATGTCCTACGTCACCGGGTACGGCACGCAGTTCGCGCAGAACATGCACAGCCGGTGGTTCGCGCACCAGGCGAACGCCGACCTGCCGCACCCGCCCGTGGGCACGGTCTCCGGTGGCCCCAACTCCGACGTCCCGGACCCCGTCTCGGGCCCGCTGCTGCAGGGCTGCGCCGCGCAGTTCTGCTACGTGGACGACATCGGCGCCTGGGGCGTGAACGAGCTGACGATCAACTGGAACTCGGCGCTCGCCTACGCCGCGTCGTTCCTGGCGGACCAGGACGACGTCACGGTCACGAAGCCGTTCTCCGACATCGCCCTCGACCACCCGTTCGTGCAGGAGATCCGCTGGCTCGCCGCCAGCGGCATCACGACCGGCTTCCCCGACGGGACGTTCCGGCCGGCCCTGCCGATCGAGCGCCAGGCGATGGCGGCGTTCCTCTACCGGGCCGCCGGCTCGCCCGCCTTCACGCCGCCCGCGACGTCGCCGTTCCGCGACGTGCGCCCCGGCGACGCGTTCTACAAGGAGATCACCTGGCTGGCCTCGACCGGCATCACCACGGGCTTCCCGGACGGGACCTTCCGTCCGCTGGCCCCGGTCGAGCGGCAGGCGATGGCGGCCTTCCTGTACCGGTTCGCGGGCAAGCCCGCGTTCACGGCGCCGGCCACCTCGCCGTTCTCCGACGTGCACAAGGGCGACCCGTTCTACGCGGAGATCGCCTGGCTCGCGTCGGTGCAGGTGTCGACGGGGTACGCCGACGGAACATTCCGCGGGATCGCACCCGTGGCGCGTGACGCCATGGCGGCCTTCCTCAACCGGAGCCTGACGCTCCCGGTGGCGGGGGTGCCCGCGATCGGCTGACCGACCGACCGATCGACCTGCGGTGGGGCCGGGACCGTGCGTCCCGGCCCCACCGTCGTCACCCGAACGTGAAGGCGTAGGCCTGCAGGCCCGGGCTGAGGCCCAGGCGGAGCGTCCCGGTGCGGGCGGCGCCGTCGTACAGCGTGTAGAGCGTGGGCGTGCCGGACACCGTCACCTCCCGGGTGGCCTCCGGGACGCCGTCGACGGCGACGCTCACCGTGCCCTCGCCGGCGAGGACCAGGTAGACCTGGGCGGCGTGGAAGCGGAAGGCCAGCGCGGCGTCCGGCCCGGCCTCCGCGTACTCGTGACGGACCGTCCACGTGCCCCCGAGCGAGAACTGGTGCAGGGCCGGTGTCTGCAGCGCGTACGACGCCGCCCGGTCGGTCGCCACGGTGGGGTTCACGAGCCGGGCGACGCGGTCGGCGCCCAGGTACGTCTCCGGCGACTGGCCCTCGGTGGGCGAGGGCGCGTCGTCGCGCGCGCCGCCAGCCGGGTCCAGGCCGAGCAGCGTGCGGATGGACGCCTCCGTCTCGGCGTACCCGCCCTCGCCGTAGCGGACCTGCCGGACCGTCCCGTCGGCGTCGATCAGGTAGTGGGTCGGCCAGAAGCGCTGGTCGAAGGCCTGCCAGGTCGCCAGGTCGTCGTCCAGCGCGACCGGGTACGTCACGCCGAGGCGCGCCGCGTTGTCCGCGACGTTCGACGCGACGTGCTCGAACGCGAACTCGGGGGAGTGCACGCCGATGACGACGAGGCCGTCGTCGGCGTAGTCGCGGGCCCAGCGCGTTACGTAGGGGAGCGTGCGCTGGCAGTTGATGCAGGAGTAGGTCCAGAAGTCGACGAGCACCACGTGTCCGCGCAGCCCGGCGATCGTCAGCGGCTCGGAGTTGAGCCAGCCGGTGATCCCCGTCAGCTCCGGCGCGGGCCCGCAGTCCTGCAGCTCGTCCGGGTGGACGGCGCACTGGTAGAAGGGCAGCGGCCCCTCGCCGCGGGCGGAGGTGGCGGCGGGCGGCTCGCGCCCGGCGAGCCGGTCCAGCTCGCCGCGGACGCCGGCGTCGGACGCGAGACGCGTGGAGACGGAGTCGAACCAGTCCGGGGTGAGGCGTTGGAGCGGCTCGACCACGTTGGCGGTGACCGCCAGCGCGGTCGCGACGAGCACGGCGCCCGCGACCGTCCGGACCACCCGGGCGCGCTCGCGGATCGCGCGCGAGCGCCGCGCCAGCCGCGTGCCGGCCAGCGCTACCGCGAGCAGCGGGATCGCGACGCCGACGCAGTAGGCCGCCGTGAGGGCGACGAGCCCGGGCCCGAGCCGCTCGGTGGCGGCCAGCACGCTGATCGACGCGAGGATCGGCCCCGCGCACGGCACGAACACCAGCCCCATGCCCAGGCCGAGCACGAAGCCGTTGCCGTCGCGGTCGGGGCGCGGCCCGCGGATCCGACGGAAGGGCGCCTCGAGCAGGTCGCCCAGCCGTGGCCAGAGGAGCGCGAGCCCCACCAGCGCCAGCGTCGCGATGCCGAGCCAGCGCAGCAGGTCCTGCGGCAGCCCGAGCGCCCGCAGCGCCGCGCCGCCGACCAGGGTCGCGGCCCCGAAGGACAGCACCAGCCCGCCGACGACGGCGAACGGCCGCGCGCGGGAGGAGGGCCGGGCGGCCGACGTCGTCAGCACCACGGGCAGCACGGGCAGCACGCACGGCGACAGCGCGGTCACGAGCCCGGAGAGCAGCCCCACGAGCAGGAGGGTTGTCATCGCACCTCCTCCTCTCCTCGGCGGACCCGCGCTCGGGGGTGCCCGCCCCCTACGGTGGGCCCATGGACCACCCGCGGATCGCCCTGCTCATCGACGCCGACAACGCCTCCGTGCGCCGCATCGAGCTCATCCTCAACGAGCTCTCGGGGGTGGGGGAGACGAGCATCCGCCGCGCGTACGGCAACTGGACCAAGCCCGAGCTCAAGGGCTGGGCGGCCGTCCTGCTCGAGCACGCCATCCGCCCGATGCAGCAGTACGACTACAGCACCGGCAAGAACGCCAGCGACATGGCGCTCGTCGTCGACGCGATGGCGCTCTACTACACCGACCGCCCCGACGCGTTCGCCATCGTCTCCTCCGACGGGGACTTCACGCCGCTGGTCATGCACCTGCGGGAGAAGGGCGCCGCCGTCTACGGGTTCGGCGACCACAAGACGCCGGAGGCGTTCAAGAGCGCATGCTCGCGCTTCCTCGTGCTCGACCGGCTCGACGTGCAGGAGCAGGAGGTCCAGGAGCAGGAGGTCGAGGCGGCCGGCGAGGCGGCGGGCACGCCGGCCGAGCGCACGACGCCGCTGCGCGTCCCGACCGCGCAGCTCAAGCAGGACGCCAAGCTCGTGACGCTGCTGCGCCGCGCGGTGCAGGCAGCGGCCGACGACGACGGCTGGGCGCTCGTCGGCACGGTCGGCAGCCACATCGCCAACCAGTCCTCGTTCGACCCGCGCAACTACGGGTACGGCAAGCTCAGTCGGCTGCTCGAGGCGACCGAGCTCTTCGACGTGCGCGACGAGGGCCGGCCGACGCTCTCCGTGCGGGACAAGCGGCAGGCGGGCCGTCGCTGACGACGGTCGCGCCGCGCGGGGGCTGCTCACAGCAGCACCGCCGCGACCATCCGGCCCGTGGGCGCGCTGGAGCCGCCCTCCGGCTCCAGCGTGACCATGAGCTCCGTCACGGCCGACAGGTCGCCCTCGACCACGGCCAGCACCTCCCCGTCGCGCGGCATGAACGTGGGCCCGGGCGCGGTCGAGCCGTCGGCGTGCATCATCCACACCTGGTAGACCGTCCCGCTGCGCCCCGGCACCGGCACGTCCTCGCCCATGACCGCCGCCTTGGACATCTCGGCGCTCATCGCCACGTGCGCCTCGCCGAGCGGGAGGTCGTGCGTGACGACGTCCGGTGCGGACACGATGCGCATGACCTCGCTCTGGAGCGCCGCGTACGCCTGGTCGGCGCGGTGGTCGCGATAGACCACCACGGCCCCGCCGGCGACGCCCACCACCAC
>JAEWYD010000383.1 GCA_023462275.1 Actinomycetes bacterium | reverse complement strand
GGCCTGGTCTGCGGTCAGCCCGCGCTCCTCGACGAGGCGCTGGACCCGGAGGTCCGGCGGCGCGTCGACGACGACCACCGCGTCGAAGTGCCCGGCCTGGCCCGTCTCGACCAGCAGCGGCACGTCGTGCACGACGACGTCGTGCCCCGAGGCGACGGCCGCCGCCTCGGCCTCGGCTGCAGCCTCGCGGACGAGCGGGTGGACGATGCCGTTGAGCCGGGCGCGGGCGTCGGCGTCGCCGAAGACCCGCGCCCCCAGCGCCTCGCGGTCGAGCTGACCGAGCGGGTCGACCACGTCGCCGAAGGCAGCCACGACGGCGGCCAGGCCGGCCGAGCCCGGCGCCACGACCGCGCGCGCGAGGACGTCGTGGTCGACCACCGCCGCACCCAGCGCCGTCAGGCGCGCCGCCACGGCGGACTTCCCCGCGGCGATGCCGCCCGTCAGTCCCACGCGCAACGGCCGCGAGCCGTCGTGCGGCTCTTCCTCATGGACCGCCATCGACCCAGCGTAGGCCCGCGATCCGCGCTCGCGGCACCCCCGGGCACGACGAAGGGCCCGGTCCGTCAGGACCGGGCCCGTCGTCATCGGCTCAGTTGCCGGTCAGCTTCTCACGCAGCGCGGCGAGCGCCTCGTCCGAGGCGAGCGTGCCGGTGGCCTCGCTGTCGCCGGAGGAGGAGTAGCTGCTCGGGGCGTCGCCCGAGCCACCCGCCGCCTCGGCGTCGGCCTGCATGGCCTCGGCGACCTGCTTCTTGTGCGCCTCCCAGCGCTCGTGAGCGGCCGCGTACTGGGCCTCCCACGCCTCGCGCTGGGCCTCGTAGCCGGGCAGCCACTCGTTCGTCTCGGGGTCGAAGCCCTCGGGGTACTTGTAGTTGCCCTTCTCGTCGTACTCCGCGGCCATGCCGTACAGCGCGGGGTCGAAGTCCTCGCTGCTGGGGTCGACGCCCTCGTTCGCCTGCTTGAGGGAGAGGGAGATCCGGCGACGCTCGAGGTCGATGTCGATGACCTTGACGAACGTCTCGTCACCCACGTTGACGACCTGCTCGGGCAGCTCGACGTGGCGCTGGGCGAGCTCGGAGATGTGCACGAGGCCCTCGATGCCGTCCTCGACGCGCACGAACGCGCCGAACGGGACGAGCTTGGTGACCTTGCCGGGCACGACCTGGCCGATGGCGTGCGTCCGGGCGAACGCCTGCCACGGGTCCTCCTGCGTCGCCTTGAGCGACAGCGAGACGCGCTCGCGGTCGAAGTCGACGTCCAGGACCTCGACCGTGACCTCCTGGCCGACCTCGACGACCTCGGACGGGTGGTCGATGTGCTTCCAGGACAGCTCGGAGACGTGCACCAGACCGTCGACGCCGCCGAGGTCCACGAACGCACCGAAGTTGACGATCGACGAGACGACACCGGGCCGCACCTGGCCCTTCTGCAGCGTCTGCAGGAAGGTCGAGCGCACCTCGGACTGCGTCTGCTCGAGCCACGCACGGCGCGAGAGCACGACGTTGTTGCGGTTCTTGTCGAGCTCGATGATCTTCGCCTCGATCTCCTTGCCGACGTACGGCTGGAGGTCGCGGACGCGACGCATCTCGACGAGGGAGGCGGGCAGGAAGCCGCGCAGACCGATGTCCAGGATGAGGCCGCCCTTGACGACCTCGATGACGGTGCCGGTGACGACGCCGTCCTCCTCCTTGATCTTCTCGATCGTGCCCCAGGCGCGCTCGTACTGGGCGCGCTTCTTGGACAGGATCAGCCGACCCTCCTTGTCCTCCTTCTGGAGGACGAGCGCCTCGACGACGTCGCCGACGGTGACGACCTCGTCGGGGTCGATGTCGTGCTTGATGGAGAGCTCACGGGACGGGATGACGCCCTCGGTCTTGTAGCCGATGTCGAGGAGGACCTCGTCACGGTCGACCTTGACGATGGTCCCCTCGACGATGTCGCCGTCGTTGAAGTACTTGATGGTCGCGTCGATCGCGGCGAGCAGTTCCTCGCTCGAGCCGATGTCGTTGATCGCGACCTGCGGCGCCGTCGGCCTGGTGGTGGAGATGGTCATTGAGGTGTGAGCTCCGATGCGGACAAGGAGTAGTGCGGACAGGGTTGTGGTGCTGAGGGGTGCAGCCCCGCGCGGGCCCACGAGCGCGACGGCCCGCGGACACAGCACAGGGGAAGGCCCGAGCCGGGGCGAACCTGACGCGAGACGTGCTACACCGCCCGCCATCTTATGGGCGCGCGGAAGCCCGGTCAAAGGCGACGTGACCGGCCCGGATCAGGCCAGGACGCGCACCGCCCGGAGCAGCTCCTCGGGGACCATCTTCACCTTGCCCGCGATCTCCGCCAGCGGCACGGTCACGACCCGCTCGCCGCGCAGGGCCGTCATGACCCCCGACTCCCCCGCCGTCACGGCGTCCATGGCGGCGACACCGAAGCGGCTGCCGAGGATCCGGTCCGTCGGCGTCGGCGAACCGCCGCGCTGGACGTGGCCGAGGATCGTCACCCGCGTCTCGAACCCGGTGCGCTGCTCGATCTCCCGCGCCACGACCTCGCTGATCGCGCCGGCGATGATCTCGCCGAACGGACCGACCTGCGTCTGGTAGTCCATGCCGCTGCCCTCGCGCGGGACGGCGCCCTCCGCAACCACGACGATCGAGAAGGAGGCGTGCGCGCGGTGGCGGTGCTTGAGGAACTTCACGACCTGCTCGATGTCGAACGGCTCCTCCGGCGCGAGCACGATCTCGGCGCCGCCCGCGATCCCCGCGTTCACGGCGATCCAGCCGGCGTGCCGCCCCATGACCTCGACCACCATGACGCGGTTGTGGCTCTCCGCCGTCGTGTGCACCCGGTCGATCGCCTCCGTGGCGATGTTGACGGCCGTGTGGAACCCGATCGACAGGTCGGTCCCCCAGACGTCGTTGTCGATCGTCTTCGGGATGGCGACGACCGGGACCCCCGCCTCGGCGACCTTGCTGGCCGCGTGCAGCGTCCCGTCGCCGCCGATGCAGACGAGCGCGTCGAGCCGCTCCGCCTCGATGGTGCCGAGCACGGCGTCGATCCCGCCGTCGTTCTTGTGCGGGTGGAACCGGGCGGTGCCGAGGAGCGTGCCGCCGACGGGCAGGACGTTGCGGATGCTCGTGCGGTCGAGCTGCACGACGTCGCCGTCCACGACGCCGCGCCACCCGTTGCGGAAGCCGACGAGGGTGTGGCCGTGGGTGCCGACGCCGTGCTTGACGAGGGCGCGGATGGCCGCGTTGAGACCCGGGCAGTCGCCCCCGCCGGTCAGAAGTCCGATTCGCACGTGCTCTCCTTCGTGTGCGGGCCGCGGTCGGCCCGAGCGCTCGGCGTCCACACTAGGTGAGGCGCCCCCGGACGGGCCGGGACCTGGGCCCGGGCCCGGACCAGCCCGGCCCCGGCGCCGACCCGACCACTCGAGGAGGAACCATGACGGACCTTCCGGCGTCGTTCGCCGGCTTTCGTCACGTGGGCGAGACCGGCCCGGCCGGGCGACGGTGGTGGGACGCGAACGCCGCCGAGTACCTGGCCGAGCACGGCGACTTCCTCGGACCGGCGGACTTCTGCTGGTGCCCGGAGGGCCTGCGCGAGGCGGACGCCGGGCTGCTCGGCGACGTCCTCGGGCGGCGGGTGCTCGAGGTGGGCGCGGGCGCCGCGCAGTGCTCGCGCTGGCTGACCGGGCGCGGTGCCCTCGTCGTCGCCACGGACGTCTCGGGCGGGATGCTCGCGCAGGGCCGCGGCATCGACGGCGAGCTCGGGACGCGGGTGCCGATGGTCCAGGCCGACGCGCGACGCCTCCCGTTCGCCGACGCGTCCTTCGACGTGGCGTTCACGGCGTTCGGGGCGATCCCGTTCGTCCCCGACGCCGAGCGCGTGCACGCGGAGGTCGCTCGCGTGCTCCGTCCGGGTGGGCGGTGGGTGTTCGCGGTGACCCACCCGCTGCGCTGGGCGTTCCCGGACGACCCGAGCGAGCGCGGCCTGAGCGCGACACGGTCGTACTTCGACCGCCGCGCGTACGTGGAGACCGACGACGCCGGCCGCCTCGTGTACGCCGAGCACCACCGGACCCTCGGCGACCACGTCGGCGAGCTGACGTCCGCCGGCTTCCGGCTCGAGCGGCTCGTGGAGCCGGAGTGGCCAGTGGGGCACGAGCGGACGTGGGGCGGGTGGGGGCCGGTGCGCGGCGCGGTCCTGCCGGGCACGGCCATCTTCGTCTGCCGCCTCGACCCGGCCTGAGGCCGGACGGGCCGGGGGACCCGGCTCCCCGACCGGGTCCCCCGGCGGCCGACGGCCGCGCCGCAGCGCGCCACCGGCCGACGTCACAGCCGCGACGTCACGGCCGCGGCGTCACCGCCTCAGTGCGCGACCGCCTTCTCCGACCCCGCACCCGTGAGCGAGCGGACCTCCATCTGCGCGAAGCGCTCGGCGTCCGGCTTCTCCTTGCTCAGGAGCGTCCCCGCGACACCGAGCAGGAAGGCCAGCGGGATGGACACGATGCCGGGGTTTGAGAGCGGGAAGATCGCGAAGTCCACCGACGTGTCCTTGATCATGGACAGGCTCGCCCCGGTCGCGGGGTCCACCTTCCCCGAGACGACCGGGGAGAACGTGATGAGCAAGATGCACGAGATCAGGCCGCCGTACATGCTCCACAGGGCGCCTGCGGTGTTGAACCTCTTCCAGAACAGCGAGAAGAGGATCGTCGGCAGGTTCGCGCTGGCGGCCACGGCGAACGCGAGCGCCACCAGGAACGCGATGTTCTGCCCGTTGGCGAAGATGCCGCCGGCGATGGCGAGCAACCCGATGGCGACGACGGTCACGCGGGCGACCCTCACCTCGCCGTCGGGGTTCACCTGGCCCCGCTTGATGACGCTCGCGTAGATGTCGTGCGCGAACGACGCCGCAGCCGTGATCGTCAAGCCCGCGACCACGGCGAGGATGGTGGCGAACGCCACCGCGGAGATGAGCCCGAGCAAGACCACGCCGCCCAGCTCGTACGCCAGCATGGGTGCCGCGGAGTTCACCCCGCCCGGAGCCGCCTTGATCGCGTCCGGACCGACGAGCGCCCCCGCGCCGTAGCCGAGCACGAGCGTGATCAGGTAGAAGATGCCGATCAGCCAGATCGCCCAGACGACCGAGCGCCGCGCCTCCTGCCCCGTGGGCACCGTGTAGAAGCGCATCAGGACGTGCGGCAGGCCCGCCGTCCCGAGCACGAGCGCCAGCGCGAGGGACAGGAAGTCCACCCGCGTGAGGGCCGAGACGCCGTACTGCTTGCCCGGCTCGATGAGCGCCGCACCGGTCTCGCCCCCGTTGTCGACCGCGCCCTGGAGCAGGTCCGAGAGGTTGAACCCGAACTTCGCCAGCACCCACAGGGCCATGACGGCCGCGCCGACGATGAGCAGCACGGCCTTGATGATCTGGACCCACGTGGTGCCCTTCATCCCGCCGATGAGCACGTAGAGGATCATCAGGGCGCCCACGACCGCGATGACGACGCCCTGCGCCGCCGTGCCCTCGATGCCGAGCAGCAGCGCCACGAGTCCCCCGGCGCCCGCCATCTGCGCCAGGAGGTAGAAGAACACTACGGCGAGGGTGGCGATCGCCGCGGCCATGCGCACCGGCCGCTGGCGGAGCCGGAACGACAGGACGTCCGCCATCGTGAAGCGCCCGGTGTTCCGGAGCAGCTCCGCCACCAGGAGGAGCGCCACCAACCACGCCACCAGGAAGCCGATCGAGTAGAGGAAGCCGTCGTACCCGTTGATCGCGATCGCACCGGCGATGCCTAGGAAGCTGGCCGCGGAGAGATAGTCGCCCGCGATGGCGGTCCCGTTCTGGGGGCCCGTGAAGGACCGCCCGGCCGCGTAGTAGTCGGCCGCGGTCTTGTTGTTGCGCGACGCGCGCAGGACGACGACCAGGGTGACGACGACGAAGCCGGCGAAGATCGCGATGTTCAGGGTGGGCGAGCCGATCTGCTCGGTGGCGGCTGCGGCCGCGGCGCGCACGCTCATCGGACCTCACCGGCCTCGATGTGCTCGCGGAGCTGCTCGGCCACCGCGTCCTGACGGCGGTTCGCCCACCGCGCGTAGATCATCGTGATCGCGAACGTGGTCACGAACTGGCCCAGCCCGAACAGCAGCCCCACGGTGATGGTGCCGGTGACGCGGGTGCTCATGAAGTCGTGCGCGTACGCCGCGAGGAGGACGTACAGCAGGTACCACGCGAGGAAGAACGCCGTCATCGGGAAGACGAAGCGACGGAAGCGCGAGCGGAGCGCCTGGAACTCCGCGGAGCGCTGGACACGTTGGTAGTCGGTCTCGGTCTCCGGGCTCTGAAGGACCTCGGACATGCTGCCTCCGGGTGTGTCGGTCGGTGGCCTCCTCGCCACCGAAGGTCAGAGTGTGACCTAGATCACCCGTCTATGCCAGTTTTCCCCGAGAGTCGCCGTTTCTTCACATTGTCAGGCCCGCACGGCGCCGCAGGCGTGCGGCTCAGTGGCCAGCCTCGTGCCAGCTGCGCCCCGTGCCCACCGAGACGTCGAGCGGCACGGCCAGGTCGCCGGCACCGCCCATCTCGGCCCGCACGAGCGCCTCGACCGCGTCCCGCTCCCCCGGCGCGACCTCGAGCACCAGCTCGTCGTGCACCTGGAGCAGCATCCGGGACCGCAGACCACTGTCGGCAAGACGCCGCGCGACGCCGAGCATGGCCACCTTGATGAGGTCCGCCGCGCTCCCCTGGATGGGCGCGTTGAGCGCCATGCGCTCCGCCATCTCGCGGCGCTGACGGTTGTCGCTCGTCAGGTCCGGCAGGTACCGCCGCCGGCCGAGGATGGTGGCGGTGTAGCCGGTGCGACGGGCCTCGTCGACGATGCCGGAGAGGTACGTCCGGACACCGCCGAAGCGCTCGAAGTAGTCCTCCATGAGGCCGCTCGCCTCGCCCACCGAGATCGACAGCTGCTTCGACAGGCCGAAGGCGGACAGCCCGTACGCCAGCCCGTAGGACATCGCCTTGATCTTGGACCGCTGGGCCGAGCTCACCTGGTCCGTGGGCACCCCGAAGACGCGGGACGCCACGTAGCTGTGCAGGTCCTCCCCGGAGCGGAACGCCTCGATCAAGCCCGCGTCGCCGGACAGGTGCGCCATGATCCGCATCTCGATCTGGCTGTAGTCGGCCGTGAGCAGGGTCTCGTAGCCCGGGCCCACGACGAACGCCTCGCGGATCCGCCGCCCGGCCTCGGTCCGGATGGGGATGTTCTGCAGGTTCGGGTCCGTCGACGAGAGGCGGCCCGTCGCGGCGATCGTCTGGGCATACGTCGTGTGGACGCGTCCGTCGTCCGCCACCGAGCGGAGCAGGCCCTCCACCGTCTGCCGCAGCCGGGACGCGTCGCGGTGCGCGAGGAGGTGGGCGAGGAACGGGTGCTGCGTGCGCTCGAACAGCTCGGTGAGCGCGGCGGCGTCGGTGGTGTACCCCGTCTTGATCTTCTTGGTGCGGGGCATGCCGAGCTCGTCGAAGAGCACCTCCTGGAGCTGCTTCGGCGACCCGAGGTTCACCTCACGTCCGATGACGGCGTAGGCCTCGGCGGCCGCGTCGGCGACGACCTGCGCGAAGTCGCGCTCGAGCGCGGCGAGGCGCTCGCCGTCCACGGCTATGCCCGTGCGCTCCATCCGGGCGAGGACGCCGACGAGCGGGAGCTCCACGTCCGCGAGCAGCCCGCTCGCGCCCCGGTCGCCCAGCTCGCCGCCGAGGACCTCGGTCAGCTCCGCCACCGCGGCCGCGCGGATCGCCGTGGAGCGGTCGGGGCCGCCGTCGAGGTCGAGGTCGAAGGCGCCCTGCGCGGCGTCGTCGGGAGCGGTGGTGCGCAGCTCGCGGTGCAGGTGGCGCACCGACAGGTCGGCCAGGTCGAACGACCGCTGGTCGGGGTGGCACAGGTACGCAGCGAGGAGCGTGTCGAAGACGACACCGTCGAGCGCGAGACCACGGCCGTCGAGGGCGTGCCACGCCTGCTTCGCGCCGTGGAGGGTCTTCGGCTGGCGGGCGTCGGCGAGCCAGGCGGCCAGCGCCGCCTCGTCGTCGGGCCCGAGCTCGGTGAGGTCGACGGTGATCGCGACGGAGCCGCCGTCGGCCACCGAGAGCGTCCAGGCGTCGCCGCGGCCCGGCGTCGGGCGACCGGCCACCTCGAGCGCCAGCACCCGCCCGGAGCGCGCGGCGAGCCAGTCGGCGAGCCCCCCCGGGGCGAGGTCGAGCACCTCGAGGTCGAAGCCCTCCGCCTCGCCCACCTCCTCCGGGACCATCGCGAGCAGCCGCTCCCGCAGGGTGCGGAACTCCAGGGCGTCGAAGACCCGGTGCATGGCCTCGCGGTCCCAGGCGCGCGCGGCGAGGTCCGCCACCTCGACGCCGAGCTCCAGGTCGACCACCGGCGCGTTCAGCTCGCGGTTGAGCCGCACCTGCTCGAGGTTCGCACGCAGGCTCTCCCCCGCCTTGCCCGAGATCTCCGGTGCCGCCGCGAGGACGCCGTCGAGCCCGCCGTAGAGCCCGATCCACTTCGCGGCCGTCTTCGGCCCGACGCCCGGCACACCAGGAAGGTTGTCGCTCGACTCCCCCACCAGCGCCGCCAGGTCCGGGTAGGAGCGCGGCGGCACGCCGTACTTCTCCTCGACCGCCGCCGGGGTGAACCGCACCAGGTCCGAGACGCCCTTGCGCGGGTAGAGCACCGTCACGTCGTCGCTGACCAGCTGGAGGGCGTCACGGTCGCCGGTGCAGACGAGCACCGACATCCCGGCCGCCACCGCCCGGGTCACGAGGGTCGCGATGACGTCGTCCGCCTCGTAGTTCTCGCGCTCGACCGTGGGGATGCGCAGCGTCGCGAGGATCTCCTTGATCAGCGGCACCTGGCCCACGAACTCGGGTGGCGTGACGTCTCGGGTCGCCTTGTAGGCGGCGTACCGCTCCGTGCGGAAGGTGGTGCGGCCGACGTCGAACGCGACGCCGACGTGGGTCGGCTGCTCGTCCCGCAGCAGGTTGGCGAGCATCGAGGTGAAGCCGTACACGGCGTTCGTGGTCTGCCCGGTGGTCGTCGAGAAGTTCTCCGCGGGCAGGGCGAAGAACGCCCGGTACGCCATGGAGTGCCCGTCCACGAGCAGGAGCAGGGGGCGAGGTCGCGCCAGGTCCGTCACGGGTGCCAACCTAGCCGCCATGACCGACAGCGACACCGCCCGTCCCGACGCCACCGACCCCGCGGCCGCCGCCGAGGCGCTCCGGCGCGCCGGGGCCGGGTCGCTCGCCGAGCGCATGGGGATCGAGGTGCTCGAGGCGTCCGCGGAACGCGTCGTCGGCACGATGCCCGTGGCCGGGAACACGCAGCCCTACGGGCTCCTGCACGGCGGTGCGTCCGTCGTGCTCGCGGAGACCCTCGGGTCCTACGCAGCCGCCCTGCACGCGGGCCCGGGGCGCCGCGCGGTCGGGATCGAGGTCAGCGCCAGCCACCACCGCGCGGTGCGCGACGGCATGGTGACCGGGACGGCGACGGCGCTCCACCTGGGCGCCACGGCCGCGAGCTACGAGATCGTGCTCGTCGACTCGAGCGCGCGCCGCGTGTGCACGGCCCGGCTCACGTGCCTGGTCATCGAGCCCCGCGCGGGATCCTGATCCACGTGGGCGTCGGCCCGGCTCTGCCGGCGCCGTGCGATGACCTCGTCGATGGGCCGCAGGCCGGAGCGGGTCTGCGCGTCCGCCGTCAGGCGCCGGTGCAGCGTCGCCGTCGGGATGACCCGGTGGGCAGCGGCCGCCACGAAGCCGAGCCGGACGAAGAAGCGCTGCATGCCTCGCGCACCGGGGATCGGGGCCGCGAAGACCTGCTCCGCGCCCGCGACGACGGCGAGCTCGACGGCCACGAGCATCAGAGCGTGGCCGACGCCCTTGCGGCGGTGGTGCGGGTGCACGTAGACCGCCTCGACCGCCAGGTTCACCTGATCGGTGAAGAGGCTGGGGCCCACGACGCGGCCGAGCAGGACACCGACGACCTCGTCGTCGCACAGCGCCACGAGGATCGTGCCGCCGCTGAGGCCGGCCAGCGTGCCGAGCTGCGCCGCCACGGTCGAGGGCTCGGAGGAGCACACCTGGGGGCCGGTCCAGGTCTCCCGCCGGGCGGTGAGGCAGAGGTCCACGAGGCTGTCCATGTCGGCGGGTCGAACCGATCGGACCTCGATGCCTGGACGCACCTGCCTGCCTCCTTCGACCGATCGGACGCGGCCGCACGACCGCGACCTCGGGGACTTCCGTGACGATAGCCCGACCGGGCCAGGGAACGGAAGGCCGCGGGGCAAAGTCGCACGATCGGGGCAATCCGGACGGCTCGGCGCGTCCTGAGCGGCGCGGCAGGGCCGCCCCTGCCGCTGCGCCGCACCCGTAGCACCGCCGTCGACGGCCGGAAACGTGACCGATACGACCGGCTGCCATCCTCGCCGCACCCCGCCGTCGCTCGACGGCGCCCCTCCCCCGGAGGTCGCGGATGCATGCAGGCCGACTCCTCGTGCCCCTCCTCGCCGCCGGCGTGCTCGCCGCCACCGGCTCCCCCGCGGCGGCCGACCTCGCCCCCGGCACGTGCAGCCCCGCACCCGACGTGGGCTGCGTCGCGGGCACCGTGCGGGACGCCGCTGGCGGTCCCGTAGCCGGCGTGCGCCTCGGCGTCGAGGGCCCCGGCGGCTCGGCCACCGCCGTGACGGACGCCGAGGGGCGCTGGGCCGTCGCGGTGCCCGAGGCGGGCGAGTACGGCGTCACCATCGACGCGACGAGCCTGCCGAGCGGCGCCGCGCTCCGCGACCCGTCCACGACGACCCGCACGGTGACCGTGGCGCTCGGGTCGAGCAGCGGCGCGCTCTTCCCGCTCGCAGCAGGCGCCGACGGCGGTGGCGGCGCCGGCGGTCCCGCGTCCCCGGCCGCCGCCTCCGCCACACCGACCTCCCGCGCGGACGACGCGGGCACCGACGGCCCCGTGGCCGAGGCGACGGCCACCGGCGGGGGCGACCGCGTCGCGCAGCAGCTCGCCAACGGCCTCGTCTTCGGGCTGCTCCTGGCCCTGGCCTCCGTGGGCCTCTCCCTCGTCTACGGCACCACCGGCCTGTCGAGCTTCTCCCACGGCGAGCAGGTCACGCTCGGCGCCGTCGTCGCGTACGTCCTGGCCCGCCTCGTCGGCGTCCCCCTCCCCGCCGCGGCGGCGGCCGCCGTGCTCGTGGGGGGCCTCAGCGGGTGGCTGCAGGACGCGGCGATCTGGCGCCCCCTGCGCCGGCGCCGCATCGGCACGACCCAGCAGATGATCGTCACCATCGGGCTCTCGATGGCCCTCCAGTACCTCTTCCAGCTCCTCCTCGGCGGCGGGCGGCTTCGGATCGAGACCCGGTCGTCGACGCCCGTGCACCTCGGACCGGTCGTCCTCTCGGCCCAGACGCTGGCCTCGGCCGCCGTGGCGCTCGTCGTCCTGGCCGGGGTGGCGGCGTTCCTGCTCTTCACCCGAGCGGGCCGCGCGGCGCGTGCGGTCTCCGACAACCCCGCTCTCGCCGCGGCGTCGGGCATCGGGGTCGAGCGGGTCGTCCGCACCGTCTGGGTCGGCGCGACGGCGCTCGCCGCACTGGGCGGGGTGCTCACCGGCCTCTACTTCCAGGCGACGACCTGGAACATGGGCGGCACCATCCTCCTGCTCATGTTCGCCTCCGTGACGCTCGGCGGGCTGGGCACGGCGTTCGGCGCGCTCGCCGGCTCCATGGTCATCGGCGTGGTCTCCGAGATGGCGAGCCTCGTCATCCCCTCGGACATGCGGTTCGCGGCCGCGCTGGCGATCTTGATCCTCGTCCTCCTCGTCCGGCCGCAGGGCATCCTCGGCCGTCGCGAGCGGATCGGCTGACCCGAGGGAGATGCAGATGGACTGGGCACGCATCCTCAGCAACGTCGCGGGCGAGGTCTTCGCGCCCGCGACCGCGGCCTACGCGCTGGCCGCGATCGGCCTGAACGTGCACTTCGGCATGACCGGGCTGGTGAACATGGGCCAGGCGGGGTTCATGCTGATGGGCGCGTACGGCTTCGCCGTCGCGACCACGAGCGGCTGGAGCCTCGTCGCGGCGGTGGCCGCGGGCCTGGGTGCCGCCGCCGTCTTCGCCGTCGTGCTGGGCATGCCGACGCTGAAGCTCCGCGGCGACTACCTCGCGATCGTGACGATCGCCGCGGCGGAGATCGCGCGCCTCACGGTCCGGTCCTCCTCGCTCACCGCCGTCACCGGGGGGAACGCCGGCATCGCGGGCAACGACTTCAAGGGCACGTTCCAGGCCATCTGCCCGCTGCCGGACGGGTCGACCTCGATCGGCCCCTTCACCTACTCCAACTGCCTGTCCAACAGCTGGTGGCTCCGCATCGTCGGCTGGGCCGTCGTCGCGCTCGCCGCGCTCCTGGTCTGGCGCTGGACCCGGAGCCCCTGGGGCCGCGTGCTCGCCGGGATCCGGGAGGACGAGGACGCCGTCCGCGCGCTGGGCAAGAACGTCTACGCCTACAAGATGCAGGCGCTCGTCCTCGGCGGCGGACTGGGCGCACTCGCCGGCATCCTCTACGTCCTGCCGTCCGCGGTGCAGGCCGACGCCCTCGGCCGCACCCTCACGTTCAACGTCTGGACCGTGCTGCTGCTCGGGGGCGCCGCGACGGTCATGGGCCCGGTGCTCGGCTCGATCCTCCTCTGGGCCGTCCTGATGCTGGTGAAGTCGACGCTGCGCGACCTGCCGGTGGACGCCCTGTCCGGCACCCAGGCCGAGGCCGTGTCCTGGATCCTCGTCGGCGTCACCCTCATGGCGCTCGTGATCTTCCGCCCCCAGGGGCTCCTCGGCGACCGGAAGGTGGTGGCCCTCGATGGCCGATGACACCCGCGTGCGCATCCAGCGGGAGCGGATGGCGCAGGACCTCGCGGCCGTCCCGCGCGTGCCCGGCGCGGTCAAGCCCGACGCCGTGATCGTGGCCGACGGCGTCACGCGTCGCTTCGGCGGCATGACGGCCGTCGACGTCGCCCACCTGGAGATCCAGCGCGGCGCGATCACCGCCCTGATCGGGCCCAACGGCGCCGGCAAGACCACCCTCTTCAACCTCCTCACGGGCTTCGACGTGCCGGACTCGGGCACCTGGTCGTTCGACGGGCGGCCGCTGGCCCGGGTGCCGGCAGCGCGCGTGGCGCGAGCGGGTATGGTCCGGACCTTCCAGCTCACCAAGGCGCTGGCCCGCATGACCGTGCTGGACAACATGCGGCTCGGCGCGCTGCACCCGCGCGGGGAGAACATGCTCACCGCGCTGGTCCCCCACCTCTGGCGGGCACGCGAGGCGGAGGTCACCGCGCAGGCCGAGGAGCTCCTCGCGCGGTTCCGGCTCGAGGAGAAGCGGGACGACCTGGCCGGCAGCCTCTCCGGCGGCCAGCGCAAGCTCCTCGAGATGGCGCGGGCGCTGATGACGCGCCCGTCGGTGGTCATGCTGGACGAGCCCATGGCCGGCGTGAACCCCGCGCTGACGCAGTCCCTGCTCGGCCACGTGCGCGAGCTGCGGGACGACGGCACGACCGTCGTCTTCGTGGAGCACGACATGCACATGGTGCGCCACATCTCGGACTGGGTCGTCGTCATGGCCGAGGGGCGGGTGGTCGCCGAGGGGCCGCCCGCGACGATCATGGCGGACCGCGCCGTCGTCGACGCCTACCTCGGGGCGCACCACGACACCGACCTCGGCGACGACGCCCTGCTGGACGACGGGCCCGCCGTCCGACCGCCCTCGGCGCCGGTGCACGGCACCACCGCCACGAAGGAGCGCGCATGAGCAGCACCGCGACCACCCCGGCCAGCACGCCGCCCCCGGCGCCCGCGTCAGCCGCCCCGGCGTCCGCCGCCTCGCCCGTGCACCGCGGCGCCCCCGACGGGACGCCGCTCCTGGCTGCCGTCGACCTCGTCGCCGGCTACCTGCCCGGCGTCGACATCCTGCGCGGGTGCCAGCTCGTGCTGCACCCGGGTGAGCTGGTCGGCATCATCGGGCCCAACGGCGCCGGCAAGTCCACGCTCCTCAAGGCGCTCTTCGGGCTCGTGCCCGTGCGGTCGGGACGGGTCACGCTGCGCGGGGAGGAGATCACCAACCTGCGCGCCGACCAGCTCGTCCACCGCGGTGTCGGGTTCGTGCCGCAGACCAACAACGTCTTCCCGTCCCTCACCGTCGAGGAGAACCTGCGGATGGGCGCATTCCAGGCCCCCCGCGCGTTCCGGGAGAGGTTCGACCGCGTCGTCGACCTGTTCCCGACGCTCGGGGAGCGCCGCACGCAACGCGCGGGCTCGCTGTCCGGCGGCGAGCGGCAGATGGTCGCCATGGCGCGGGCGCTCATGATGGAGCCGTCCGTGCTGCTCCTCGACGAGCCGTCTGCGGGCCTGTCGCCCGTCCGCCAGGACGAGACCTTCCTGCGGACCCGGCGGATCAACCGCGCCGGCGTCTCCGTCGTCATCGTCGAGCAGAACGCGCGTCGCGCCTTGCAGATCTGCCACCGGGCGTACGTGCTGGACCAGGGCACGAACGCCTACTCCGGCCCTGGTCGGGAGCTGATGAACGACCCCAAGGTCGTCGAGCTGTACCTCGGGACGCTCGCCGCGGACGTCGAGGCCGAGCACCCGGCGCCCTGATCGCGCCGCCCACGACGAGGGGCCCCGCCGTCGCCGGCGGGGCCCCTCGTCGTGGCGGGAGCGGGTCGATCAGGCCTTGCCCTCGACCGCCTTCACCCAGGTGTAGGTGTTGTCCTCGCCGTACTGGTAGATGCCGATGAACGCCGACGACGGGTCGTTCGCGTCGTTGAAGGGCCCGGCGCCGGAGGCCGCGACGTAGTCGATGTCCTCGCCGTCGGCCAGGAGCTTCGCGCACTCGGCGAAGCCCGTGCACTCCGTGCCGCCGCCGGCCCCCGACACCGCCGCCATCGCGGCCTGGATCGTGGGTCCGTCGGTGCCGCCGCCCTTGATCGCCGCGAGGGCGACGAGCATCGTCGCGTCGTACGACTCGGCTGCGTACGAGAAGTCGTCGAGGTCGGGGTCCACCCCGAGGAGCCGCTCCTTGAACGCGTCGTCCGGGTACGAGCCCGGGATCGTGCCCTGCGCGTGCAGGGCCGCCAGCGTCCCCGGGTCGAAGTCCGCGGAGTAGTCGGCGGTGTTGCCGTCGACCATGTACAGCGACCCGGTGAAGCCCTGGGCCACGAGCTCCGGGACGATCGACTTCGTCTGGTCGAACGCGATCAGCGCGATGGCCTGCGGGTTCGTCGCGAGCACGCTCGTCACCGCGTCGGAGAAGGACGCCGCGGCCGGGTCGAACTCCTGACCAGGCATCCCGTACGTGACCGTGACGCCGGCGGCCTCGACGGTCGAGGCGATGACGTCGCGCAGCGACGTGCCGTACTCCTCGTTGAAGGCGAGGATCCCGAGGTCCGTCACGCCGTCGGCGACGATGAGGTTCCCCAGGGCCGAGCCCTGCACCGTGTCCGGCGGAGCCGTGCGGAAGTAGTACGGGCTGTAGCCCGACAGCGAGGTGGCGGTGTTCGCCGGCGACACCATGACCGTCGTGGCGTTCGTGACGTCGTCGACCACCAGCTTCGTCACCGACGACGATGCCGCGCCGATCACCGCGGCGACGTCCTGGCTCTGCAGGTCCGACCAGGACTGCGGTGCGACGTCGGCGTGGTCGGCGTCGGAGGAGTCGGCGGAGACCAGCTCGACGTCCGAGCCGAGCACGCCGCCCGCGTCGTTGATCTCCTGGATCGCCAGCTGGACGCCCGCGACCTCGGGCGGCCCGAGGAACGCCAGCGATCCCGTCTCCGGCAGGAGCGTGCCGATGACGAGCGGGTCGCCCGCCTCGGCGGTGGCGCCGACGGCGTCGGAGGTCGCGTCGGCGGCGTCCTCGTCGTCGGTCGAGCAGGCGGACAGCACGAGCGCGGCGGCGCCCAGCAGCGCGGCGGCACGCAGGGGGGTCGATGTCTTCATGGGGGCACCCTTCACCGAGGTCCGACGGGCCCTCCGTGCCGACGCCACGGGCGCGGTCCGGAGGTGATCACCGGACCGTACGAGCCGGCCGTTGCGGGGACGTGTCCCCGCCGTGTCGGCGGTGCTGCGCGGCGCGGGCCGCGTGTTACGGGTGTGTCAGAAGCGGGCCGCCGGGGGCGGCGCGGTACCTCAGGCGCCGCCCACCTGCTCGATGACGGCGTCGGCGACCTCACGCATCGTCAGCCGGCGGTCCATCGACGTCTTCTGGATCCAGCGGAAGGCGTCGGGCTCCGTCAGCCCCATCTTCGTCATGAGGAGGCCCTTGGCGCGGTCGACGCGCTTGCGGGTCTCGAACCGCTCGGCGAGGTCCGCCACCTCCGCCTCGAGGGCGGAGATCTCGCTGTACCGCGAGATCGCGATCTCGACCGCCGGCAGCAGGTCCGCCGGGGTGAACGGCTTGATGACGTAGGCCATCGCGCCCGCGTCACGGGCGCGCTCGACGAGCTCGGTCTGGGAGAACGCCGTGAGGAGCACGACGGCGGACGCCCGCTCCTTCACGATCTTCTCCGCGGCCGTGATCCCGTCCATCACGGGCATCTTCACGTCCATGACCACGACGTCGGGACGCAGCTCCGTGGCGATGCGGACGCCCGCCTCGCCGTCGCCCGCCTCCCCCACGACGTCGAAACCCGCCTCGCGGAGGGTCTCCACGACGTCCATGCGGATGAGGGCCTCGTCCTCGACCACCACGGCCCGGCGCGCCGGTCGCTTCGGGGCCTTCTCGGACGGCTCGGCGGCGCTGGCCGTCTCCTCAGGCTCGGTCGGGGTCGGGGCGTCGGTCTCGGTCACGCCCGTAGCCTAACGGGGGACGATCGACGCCGGAACTTCCGTCCGCGGCGCGCCCTGCCTGCGGGTGCGGGTGCGGGAGACGGCAGGCGGCGGCGGCAGGAGCCGACGGCGAGGACGCTAGGCTCTCCCCGCGGCCCCCGTGGCGGAACTGGCAGACGCACTCGACTCAAAATCGAGCGCCGCGAGGCGTGAGGGTTCGAGTCCCTCCGGGGGCACCGCAGCACTCCCAGTCCTCCCTCCCGTTGCCCGGCCCGCCCCGCGGTGCCAGCGTGGGCCGGGGAGGTGGTCATGCGAACGGTCGACGCCGTGGTGATCGGGGCGGGGCCCAACGGCCTCGTCGCGGCGAACGCGCTCGTGGACGCCGGCTGGGACGTCGTCGTGCTGGAGGCTGCCGACGTCGTCGGCGGGGCGGTGCGCACGGCGGAGGTCACAGCGCCCGGCTTCCGCACGGACCTCTTCAGCGCCTTCTACCCCCTCGCGGCAGCCTCCCCGGTGATCGCCGGCCTGGAGCTGGAGCGCCACGGCCTGACGTGGGCCCACGCTCCCGCAGTGCTGGCCCACGCGCTCGACGACGGCGACGCGGCCGTCCTGCACCGCGACCCGGGCCGCACCGCCGCCGCCCTTGACGGGGAGGCACCGGGTGACGGCGACGCCTGGCTGGCGCTGGTCGAGGGCTGGCGCCGGGTGCGCGACGCGGTACTCGACGCGCTCTTCACGCCGTTCCCGCCGCTTCGAGCGGCCGCACGGATCCTGCGCCGCACCGGCGTCGCCGACGGCCTGGACCTGGCCAGGCTCGCCGTCCTGCCGGTCCGCAGGCTCGGCGACGAGACCTTCCGTGGTCGCGGCGCGCCCCTGCTCCTGACGGGGAACGCGATGCACGCCGACGTCCCGCCCGACGCCGCCGGCAGCGGCGTGCTGGGCTGGCTGCTCGCGATGCTCGGCCAGGACGTGGGCTTCCCCGTGCCGGTCGGCGGGGCGGGGCAGCTCGCGCAGGCGCTCTCCGCGCGGATCGTGGCCGGCGGGGGCACGGTCGAGA
>JAEWYD010000382.1 GCA_023462275.1 Actinomycetes bacterium | reverse complement strand
GGCCCGCACCGCGACGAGCTGTACTTCCTCGCCGCGGGCCGCCACCTCGACTGGGGCTTCGCCGACCAGCCGCCGCTGACGCCGCTGCTGGCGCACCTGGCCGACGTCGTCGCGCCCGGGTCGCTCGTGGCGCTGCACGCGCCGGCGGCCGTGATGACGGCGGCGGCCGTCGTGCTGGCCGCGCTGGTCGCGCGCGAGCTCGGCGGGGCGCGCGACGCCCAGGTGCTGACGGCCGTGACCGTCGGCACCGGCGTGGTGGTGGTCGGGCTGGGGCACTGGCTGTCCACCGCGACCACCGACACGCTCGTCTGGGTCGCCCTCACGCTGCTCGTGACGCGGACCGTGGTGCGGGACCGGCCGCGCGGGTGGCTCGCGGTGGGCGCGGTGGCCGGCGTCGGGCTGCTCGACAAGCACCTCGTCGCGTTCCTGCTGGGCGCCCTGGCCCTGGGGGTGGCGGCCACGCCAGCCGTGCGGCACCACCTGCGGTCCTGGTGGACGTGGGCGGGGGTGGGGATCGCGCTCGTGCTGTGGGCACCGAACCTCGTGTGGCAGGCCCGGCACGGGTGGCCGCAGCTCACGCTCGCGGGACAGATCCGCGACGAGTACCTGGTGCCGCAGGAGCGCGTCGGGTACGTGGTGCTCCTGGTGGCGCTGGTCAGCCCGGTGGCGGCGGTGCTGTGGGGGTACGGCTGGCGGCGCCTCGCACGGTCGCCCGAGCTGGTCCGGGCCAAGCCGCTGGCCTGGGCCTTCGCGATCCTCGCCCTGGGCTTCTTCGCGACCGGCGGCAAGGCCTACTACCTGGCCGGGCTGCTGCCGGCGCTCGTCGCCGCGGGCGCGGTGGAGCTGTGCCGGGCCTGGCCGGCGCCGCGGGTGCGGCGGGCCCGGTGGGTGCTGGCGGCCGCCGCCGTCGTCGGCTGGCCCATCGCGCTCCCGGTGCTGCCCGTCTCCGCCTACGCGTCCTCCCCGCTGGCGCCGATCGACGAGACCCAGGCGGAGATGATCGGGTGGCCCGCGTTCGTGCAGACCGTGAACGGTGTGGTGGCGGACGAGGGGGCGGCCGTCGTCGTGACCGCGAACTACGGCGAGGCCGGCGCGCTCGAGTGGTACGGCACGCCCGCGCGCGTCTTCTCCGGGCACAACGCGTACGGCGACTGGGGCCCGCCGCCTGACGACGTCGTCGGGCCGGTCGTGCTGGTCGGGTTCTGGAAGGCGCCGGGCTGGGCGCGCGGCTGCCGCGAGGCGGCAAGCGTCGACAACGGGCTCGACGTGGACAACGAGGAGCAGGGCGGGCCGGTGCTGGTCTGCGCGGGCCCGACGGCGCCCTGGAGCCAGGTGTGGGACGACGTGCGGCACCTGAACGCGTGAGCGGCGCGGCACACTAGGGGCGTGATGACCGTGCGCACCGACCGGGCCGACGCGTGAGCGGGCCGTCGCCCTGGCCGACGAGCGACGCCACGTCGGAGGAGATCGCGTGGGCGTACCGCTACGACGGGTACCGACGGCTGGCCGGGACGGTGCCCGCGCTTGGGCAGCTCCTGGAGCCGGCGACCACTGAGTACAAGGAGACGGGGCGCGTCCCGGAGTGGTGCGGCATCGACCTGCTGCGCGGCTGGGCGTTCTTCCTCGTCCGCCAGGACTACCACTGGGGCGGGGGCGCCCTGCAGGAGGAGTGGCGCGCCGTCGTCGAGGCCGTCCGCCAGCACCCCGACGCGACGCCGGACGACCTGCCGCCGGAGCGGTAGGGGCGAGGCGCGGCGGGACGGGTGCGGCCCGGCGGGTGCAGTCCGGCGGGCGCGCCGGGCGGCTACAGGCGGTCGGCGGCGACCATCGCCTCGCGCAGCGCCCGGGCGACCTCCGGCGACGCGGTCGTCGTGATCGCCTGCGCGATGTCCGTGAGCTGCGCGACCTGCTCCGGCGTGAGCGCGTCGAAGACCAGGCGGCGGGCCTCGCGGACGTGACCGGGCGCCGCCGCCTCGAGGAACGCCGTGCCGTCGTCGGTCAGGGCCAGCTCGGTGCACCTGGCCTCGTCGGTGACCACGTACCGGCGGACCAGAGCCCGCTCCTCCAGGCGGCTCGCGGCGTGCGAGAGCCGCGACAGGGTGCCGCCGGCCATCTGGGCGAGCCGGCTCATCTGCAGCCGCCGCCCCGGGGCCGCAGAGAGCTGGGACAGGATCGAGTACTCGAAGAAGTTGAGGCCGGAGTCCCGCTTGAGCTGGGCGTCGATCGCGGACGGGACGCTCATGAGCATGGCGATGAGGGACATCCAGGCGTGCCGCTCGTCGCGGTCGAGCCACGGAGGGGTGTCGGACACGCGTTCAT
The DNA here is from genome assembly GCA_023462275.1 of Actinomycetes bacterium. Taxonomy (GTDB): domain Bacteria; phylum Actinomycetota; class Actinomycetes; order Actinomycetales; family Cellulomonadaceae; genus Actinotalea. Next base: position 16,116 of record JAEWYD010000382.1, on the reverse strand, counting down.
CGTAGCCGGACTTGAATGTTCAAGTCCCGCGTGCGACCCTGGGTTGAACGTTCAAGCCAAGGGAGCACACATGTCCGTCCTGCGTATCGACGCGAGCATCCAGGGGTCCCGTTCCGCGAGCAGCGAGCTCGCCGACCACGCCGAGGCCGGGTGGTCGGCGGCCGCGCCCGGCACGTCCGTCGTCCGACGCCACCTGGCCGCCGACCCGCTCCCCGCCCACGCGTGGGCGGCGGCGATCGGCGGCAGCTTCACCCCCGAGGACCAGCGCACGCCGGAACAGCGGGATGCCATGGCACTCGCCCGGACCCTCGCCGACGAGCTGCGCCACGCGGACGGCGCGATCTTCGCTCTGCCCCTCTACAACTGGGGTGTGTCCCAGCACGTCAAGACGTGGATCGACCTGGCCATCGCTGGCGGCACGAGTGGAGAGCAATTGCTCGAAGGAAAGCCCACGGTCCTGGTGACGACGCGTGGCGGCGGATACGCACCCGGCACCCCGCGGGAGGGCTGGGACCACAACACCGCCTACCTGCGCCGGATCGTGGGCGACGTCTGGGGTGCCGACCTCACCGTCGTCGAGCGGGAGCTGACGCTGGCCGGCGTCAACCCCGCCATGGACCCGTTCATCGAGACCGCGGCGCTGCTGCGGAAGGCGGCCCAGGAGGCCGCGTACGAGGCGGGTGCACGGGCGGCGTCGCTGGTCGCCGCGCGGTAGGTCGCGGGCTTGGTCCGGGGACCTGGGGCACCGTTTGCTCGGACCTGAGGCGGTCGTCCGGCGCAGGCCAGGAGGCCCGGCGTCTGGACGTCTACCGCCGTCGTCCTGCGCGGCCGCGACGCGCGCCCGGACGGAGCCGGCGGAGGTGCTCAGCGACCACCTCACCCGACAGCGTGGCCACAGCCGGAGCGGCAAGGTGCCAGAACGAGATGCGAAGGCGCGCGAACAGCCCCAGGTGGAGCAGCCCCAGCAGCGCTCCGGAGACCGCGGCCGCTCGTCGCCCGCTCATCGCGAGGGGGCCGGCTGCGCACTCCAGCACCACGGCGGCGGGTCCCACGGCTCGCAGCAGGCCGGCCGGAAGCAGTACCGCTCCTTCGGGCCCGTACGTCAGCTCGGCATGGCGCAGCACCGTGGGCCCGAGGGCGTTACGCCCCGATCGGCGGATCTTCGACACGCCCGACACCGAGTAGAGGGAGCCGTAGTACGCCCGGGCGATCGAGATCGTGAGCCGCTCGACGGCGACGTCGTCGGCGGTGAGCACCTGGCCGGCGACCGCCCCACCCGCAAGCGCGCTACCGAGCCAGATGTGCTGGTAGTAGCCACCGAACCCCGCCATCTCGCGCTGCGACTCCCACTCGAGGACGAGCGTGCCGGCCGTCTCCAGGGCGGCGAGCGCGGCTGCGCCGGCCCGGAGCCGCGGGGGCAACCCGCGGCCGATCGCTCCGGCCAGACGCGCCGACGTCCCGAGCAGGACCGCCACGCGCGCCGCCGCCAGGCGCCTGAGGAACCGACGCCGGTCTCGCTCAGTCGGTGGGTGCCCCGTGTCGTGGAGGCGCGCGACGACGAACAGCCCGGCAGCCACGTGCCCGGACGGGAAGGTCAGGGCACGTGCGATGCCGCCCGCCCCCACAGCGATCTGCCATGCGGTCCACGCGAGTCTGGTGGCCTGCTCGTCACGTCGCGGCATCGGCATCGCCGGAACCTCGCTTCGCGTAGCGCAGGCACACCTGCACCTGCTCGAACTTCCCCGCGTCGCGGCCGAAGAGCGTCACGGCACCTCGGGCGACCTCCAGCGCCGCCAGCTCGCCGCGCAGCCGTCCAGGGAAGCGCCGCACCTGGTTGATCGGCGTCCGCGGCGCGCCCCACTCCCGGGCGACCATCCGGAAGAACGCCTCAGCGGCACGAGGGTCCCCGACGGCCAGGATCTCCTTGATCAGGGAGGCCACCCGGAAGTGCTCGATCGGGAGGAGCGGATGGACGCGTTCGCCGTCGACGACGCGCCCGTCCTCGAGGTGGGCGCGAAGCCGCAGCTGCCCTCCGGCGGGGTCCGGCACGTCGTGGGAGAACATGTCGTACGCACCGCACAGCCACGAGCCCGGAAACCGACGGCGGAGGGCACCGAGGTTCCCGGCAGTGGCGACGACGACGGTCGCGGCCCCGGCGAACCTGATCATCGACCGGACGCGTGCGCTCATCGGCGAGACCGCCCCTCGGCGATCGCGCGGCAGCCGCTGGCGTAGACCCGCATCACGCCGATGTGCTCCGCCAGGCTCGAGTGGAAGTGGGAGTCCCGTCGCCCGTCGAGGGCAGCCTCGACGAACTCCTGATAGAGAGCGACCTTCCCTGGCCCGAGCCCGAGGAACTCGGGCTCGATCGCCGGCTCGAGCGCCTCCAGCGTGATCCGCTCGTAGTGGTCCCCGCGCAAGAAGTGGGTGTTCCGGAAGATGTGCACCTCGCAGTGCCGAGGGCCTTCCACGTCGTAGGGAGACTCCGGCCGAGACAACGCGCCGCCCTGCAGCGCAAGGAGCTTGATGGCCTGGAACGGGCCCTGGTGGATCGAGAAGACCTCGTGACCGATCCTGCCGTTGCCGGTGTAGAGATCGCGTCCGGCCGAGGAGAGCCAGCCCCGGTGGGAGAAGCCGGAGTGGAGGAGGTGCAGATCGCTCCGCGAGAGCAGCCGGCCGCCGTCGCGGTGCTGGATCTGCAGGTGGGTGTCCCACTCGCCCCAGGCGATCTCCTGCTCGGCGACCGCCGCGAGGCGGTCGGTCAGGTCGCCGGTCGGGAACGCGCGACGCAGGCTCGAGTCGGGAAGCTGCCCGAAGGCTTCGACGGGGTCGACAGCGGTGGCGGTCACGTCCGGGGTCGTCGACAGCCCCGAGGAGGCCAGCCACCACATCGCCGAGTCGAGGACGTGGTAGCCCGAGTGGGACAGCACCCCCACCCCGCGGTCCACGCGGTGGTAGCGCTGAGCCACCAGCTCGTCCGGCATGCGCCACTCGCCGTCCGAGTGCTCGGCGACGAGTCCTGTGATGTGGCAGCCCGTCTGGTCCGTCGCGCTGGCCACCTCCTGGGCCACGAGGCGGTATGCCGGGTTGGCGCGGCGGTGGACGAGGACGCGCGCCGTCCCGGGGTAGGTCCTCAGGGCACGCTCGAGCAGCCCGACCCGCTCCGTCAGCGTCGCCGCGGCGCTCGTGTCGCCCGACGCGTCGCGCACGGCGAGGACCGGCTTGTCCACCATGACGTGAAAGCCCTGCGCGACAGCCCACTCGAGGTACGGCCAGTGGGACTCGGCATCCGTCGCGATGACGACGGTGTTGATGCCGTGCCTGGCGACGATCCCGGCGAGGGCGTCCCCGAGACCGGTGGGCGAACCGTCGTCCTCGGACGACGCACGTATCCCGTAGAGCGCGACGCGGGGGAAGCCTGCGGCCTCGAGTCGGGACCTCGCCTCGTGGGCAGCGTCCTCGAGGTCGAGGGCCGCGACCAGCTCGACCGGACGCCCGCTCGTGAGGACGCGAAGGATGGGCAGGTGTGCCCGCGCGGCATGGAGGCCGACGCCGACGAGCATCACCCGGAGCGCGCGGACGCTCATGCGGCACTGCCCGCGCGCACCGCGCGACCGAGCACCTCGGCCGCGGTGCCGTCGGCGAGCATCGACAGAGAGGTCCCGTCCAGACCGACCGCCCAGTGCAGCATCGCTGCGAAGAGCTCGCTCGGGGACTTCCCCGCCGGTGCGACGTCCGGCGCCGAGCCGAGCACAGCGGCAGCGGCGAGCGCCTGGGCGCGCAGCAGGTTCTGCTGGGCTCCGAACAGGTCGGTCACGACGTCGCACGGTGGCGGAGCGGCGCCCAGGTGATGGCCGTAGAGCTCCCGGAGAAGGGCGTCGAGCTCGCCGGGGGTCCGGCCGCGATCGAGCGCCAGCCATCCGTACAGGGCGCGAACGGCGTGGACACGGGCGAGCACGAGGGAACGCCGCGCGACGTGTCCGGCCACGCCGACGCCGCCGAGGTGCTCGACGAGGTGGGCCCACGTCTCCATCCAGAGAGCGTCGGGGAAGGCCGCACGACCAGCGGGCTCGAAGCGGAACAGCAGGTCGTGGTGGATCGCGTGCGCCACCTCGTGCAGCAGCTCCAGCCCTGCCCGCACACCGGTGTGCGGGCCGAGGAGGATGTCCGTGCCCCTCAGGGGAAAGCGCGCGACCGAGCTCGCGCCGCCGCAACGACCGCGATGGACCGTGGAGGTCGACCCGTCGAGCCAGCTGCTCACCGACCTGTCGCCGACGACGAGCGCCAGCGCTGACGACTGGCTCAGGGCGCATGCCCGACCATCGGCTGCGAGTCGGGCGTACACCTCGGCGGCGCGTCGGGGACACACCCCCCGCCCGACGACGCCCTCGTAGGCGTCCCGCGTGTCGTCCAGGAACACTTCGAGTGTCGTGAGGACCGCGCCAACGCCACTTCTCGTGAGGTGGTGGTCGTGCTCGAGCGCGGCGCGCCGTCCGGCCACCTCGACGGCGACGTCGACGAGGTCCGCGAGATCGCGACGGAGGGCGGCGTCGATCGACGCGCCCGCCGCCCTGTCGACCGTCGTCACGCTTGCCGCACGGAGCGCGCCGCGGGGGTCCGCCGTCGGGTGGCTCCCGACCGAGGTGAGCCACGCGGCCCACCACTCGAACAGACCCAGGCCTCTCTCCGCGGCAGCCAGCTCGAACGCGAACCGGCGCGCGGCCTCGGGGAGCTGGTCCTGCGGGACGCGCTCACGGCCCACCGCCCTGTCGCCGCGGGGTGCAGACCCGTCCGCCGCGGGCCAGACGATGCCCAGCTCGCCCATCTCCTCACGCGCCAGTCGGTGCCGCGCGTCGACGAGGGACGCGAGGTCAGGCATGCGCGGCCTCGGGCGTCTCGATGCGCCTGAGCGTGCGCAGCACGACGACGGCGACGGGGATCCCCCCGAGGACCGCGAGCTTGTAGGGGTCCACGGAGACGACGCCGACGGACAGGGTCGAGGCCGTGGCGGCCGTGACGAGCACGCCGGCCACCGCCATTCCGAGCTGCGCCTTTGCCGATTCGAGGACGTCCTTCAGGGTGAACAACGCCACCGACTCCGACTCGGGCGTCAGCTCGTACCAGAGGAACTGCATCGCGAGCCCGTAGCCGACTCCGAGCGCTGCACCAGCAAGCGCCACGACGACGAACGTGACCTGCGTGCCGGCCGAGGCACCATGCCCCGTGTCAGCGGGGAGGAAGAGCCACAGCAGCTTCGCCGCAGCCCCCGCGAGCACGGAGACGGCGACGGTCCGCCTGAAGCCCCACCGCGTGAGGAGGCGCCCCCAGAACGGGCCGAGCAGGACCCCGCACAGAGAGCGCGCGCCGATCGCGACCGCCAGCAACGACGCGGGAACTCCGACCACCACCAGTGCGTAGCCGGCCAGCAGGGGCGTGGCCATGAAGATGTCGATGACGTACGCGAAGAGGAGCCGACGCATGTTCGGCAACGCGCGAGCAGCACGAACGCCCGCCCACAGCCGTCGGTAGCCGGCCGCCACGGACGCGCCGAATCCGCCCGGCCGCGCGCCGTCGGCCTCTGCGGGCGGACCGGCGACCTCCGGAAGGCGCCGGAACGCGACGATCGACACGAGGACGAAGACGCCGAGGATCGTGAGGAACGCCTGGTACTCCGCCCCGGACACGACGCTGCCGGCGATGGCTGCGAAGGTTGCCAGCATGACGAGGTTGAACCCCTGCGCGGAGGCCTGTGCGTTGGCGAGGTAGCGCGGACGCTGCGGCCTCGGGATGACCTGCTGCATCCAGGGGTGCCACGCAAGACCCCACGACGACGACACCACGACCTCGATCAGTACGACGGCAACGACGAAGACCAGCGTGGGGTTCCAGGCACCGGGGGCCATGGCGAGCACCGCCATGAGCCCGAGCAACGCGCAGTATCCGACGATCATGGTGCGACGGAAGCCGACCCTCTCGACGATCGCGATGGAGCCGAACTGCACCGGGACGCTCAGGAGCATCAGCCCGTAGGTCAGCCCGAGCACGGCGGGCGAGATCCCCACGGCGTCGACCGCGAATGCCTGCATCAGGTCACCGTTCAGCCCCCCCGTCGCATAGCTGATGGTGATGACGGGGAGGTTCGCCACGATGGCGGACTGGACGCGGCCCTTCGAACCCGGCTCGACGACGGCACCTGGCGGGGCCGGTGCCCTCATGCTTCGTCGAAGTCGTAGATGTAGTCGCCGGTCTCCTCGAGATAGCGGCGTTGGGTGTTCGCCCACGCGTCGGTGAGGTGCTCGGCATCGGCGGCGTCACGAACCCCGAAGTACGGGAAGTGGTGGAAGTAGTAGCCGAAGATCCGGTTGCAGTCGACCATGTACTGGTTGGTGTCGAGGATGTGGCCGTGCCAGAGCTCATCCATCTCGGCGTGCGGCGGCATCAGCTCGTGCTCGTACTTGCGGCGAAGGAAGAGCCACGTGCGGTACATGGGCTCGTAGTAGTCCGCGCGCTCCTTCTCCCATGCCCGACCGCCCTCGGCGTACGGCAGAGTCAACCGTTCCTTGATCGGCTCTAGGTTGATCGCCTCGATGTAGGCGCGGACGTCGTCGAGCGACTCGATCCGGTCGGGGTGCAGACCCGAGGTCGGAGCGAATCGGCTGGTGGCCCCCTGCGTCATGTGATCTCCAGGTGTGCATCGAGCGGCTGCTCTGGGTGGGACCAGATGGCCCCACCCAGAGCAATGGACCGTGACGTCAGATCGCGATGCAGTCGCACCGCATCACGCGCGTCGAGGGCCGACGCGTGGGACGCTCGGCCTCCTCCGCTCCGGACTCCTCGGTGACGATCTCGACGATTTCCACTGCGCTCATGGATGCCCCCTTCCACTACCCGGGACCTTCCCGGACCCGGCAGTCTTTGCATGCGATGACAGGAGTCGCAACCGCTGCGACACGAGGTGAGACGGCGGTTGCTGGTCGGTGCGACACCCCGGGCGGTCGGTCGGCACAGCCGGCGTGTCACCGGCCATTGCCCGCTCCAGAACGGACGCGCCGCACGCCGGGGCCGACAACACTGAGGCCCGTCCGGCTCCGAGAGCCGGTGGCTACCGACGCCGACGCCGTAGCCTTGCCCTGGCAGGCGAGCGTCGGCCGGGTTCTCCCTGGCGTCGTCGCAAGGGCCCTGGAACTCGGCCCCGCATGTCCCGGGCCTCTAGCTCAATTGGCAGAGCAGCGGACTTTTAATCCGCGGGTTGTGGGTTCGATCCCCACGGGGCCCACCGGTGCGCGACCGCGCTCTCAGGGGCACGGGATGGGAGTCCACGTCTTGCCGCCGGGGGCGTAGGCACGGCACCCGGTGTAGCCGGACGACCCGGACGAGTCCGCGGGAACCTGACAGCTGTCGCTGGTTCGGCGAGCCTCCTCCTGCGCTGCATCGATCGCCGCTTGTTGAGCTGCCCGCGCCGCTTCCTCGGCGGCAGCACGCGCGGCCTCCTCGGCGGCAACACGGGCTGCCTCCTCGGCGGCAGCGCGCTCTGCCTCAAGGCGCTCCTCGAGCTCCCTCCTGCCACGTTCGACGTCCTCGATCGTGGCCTCCAACCTCGCGACGTCCGCGTCGATGGCGGCGGCCCAGCCAGCTCTCATGGCGGCCGGATAGGCCGTTCCCGGCCATGCGTCGCCGCCCGAGAGGATCTCGTCCAGCGCAACACCGGCCGCCACCGCGCCGGCGAGTTCGCTCAGGGCGACGTCGTAGGCGCTCAGGTCCTCCGACAGCCCGTAGCCCGCCCCGCTTGCGGTCTCCGCCTTCTGGGCGAAGTCCTCGACCTGTGCGGGCAGCGAGCACGCAACATCGGTGCCGAAGAGCCCGACACCGGCCGCGACCGCCTCCGCCTGCGTCGCCGCCACGTCGTCGTAGAACCGGTCGTTCGGTTCGACGAGCATCGCGACGCCGAGACCTCGGCGGGCGATCTCCGCGTTGACCAGCTCCTGGCCGACGAACACTCCGGCCAGCAGTCTCCCGTAACGGTCCTGTCGATCGACGTCGAACTCGAGAGTCACCTCGGTGCCCGACGGGAGGGTCTCGGCCAGGAACGCCGTGGCTTCCTCGCCGAGGCACTCGACGGGGCGGTCCGGGTCGACCGTCTCGGGCGTGTCCACGTTCAGGAGGCGGACCCTCTCGAGCCTTCCGTCAAATCTGACATCGACGGTGTCGCCGTCGACGACCCGAACGACGACCGCGCGGTTCCCGTCGCTCGAAGCACCCGCCACGACGCCGAACGTCACCACGGACACCACGGCCACCGCCGCGACGACCTTGTGTGCAGCAACCCACGCGAGCAGCTTGAGCATCGGGACCCTTCTCCAGAGCACCACGGACGGACCCCGTCGGGGCACCGAACCGTACCTGCCGTCTGGATCCACTGACGACCAGGCCCGACGACGACGTCGTCGGGGACGCGTTCGACGTCCCCGACGACGTGGGCGCAGGTGACTGAGGGCCGACCCCCGCCGTCCGCTCGCCTACCGCGCCGGGAAGATCAGCCCGTCGGCGCGCTGCAGGAACGCGGCCATCGCCTCCCGCGACACCGGCTCCGACGGCCGGAACTGCTTGGTGCCGTCGGGGAGCACCCAGCCCGTCGAGATCCCGCGCTGCGCCAACCACGCGATCTGCGCGTAGAACGGGTGCGACGTGAGCACGTCGGTGAACGGCGACGTGGCCGGCGGCGTGAAGGCTGGCGACCCGGCCGCCCGGTATAGGAAGGCGGCCATCGCCTCGCGGCTCACCGAGTCGGCGGGCCGGAACTCACGAGTCCCGGCCGGGGTCGTCCATCCCGTGGAGATGCCGCGCGCCAACAGCCACGAGATGTGGGTGGCGAACGGGTGCGACGTCGGGACGTCCACGAACGGGGAGACCGCGGGCAGGGTGAACGAGGGCGACCCGGCCGTCCGGTACAGGAACGCCGCCATCGCGTCACGGGCCACCGGGGCGGACGGGTGGAAGCCGCCGTCGGCGTACCCGGTGGTGATCCCCCGCTCCGCGAGCCACTGGATGGACTCGTAGAGGGTGGCGCTCACGGGGACGTCGACGAACGGGATCGGCGTGGCGATCGTCGCCGTCGCGCACCCGAGCAGCTGGTTGGTGCCGACGCCGACGTTGATCGCGTACACGCACACCTGCTGGCTCCCGCGCTTCGCGGTCTCGAACGTCGGCTGGAACCCGTGCGACGCCCCCGCCCACGGGTGGACGGCGGCGACGTCGTCGCGCCGGGCGTCGGCCGTGAAGGCGTGGAACTCGGCGCCGGCGGTGCCGGAGGGCCCGCCCACGTACACGTGGATCGCCGTCGGCGTGCTGGCGGCGCTCCGGTCGATCGCCCAGCCACGCAGCGCGAGTGTGCCGTGCCCGCCGCTCACCCGGTCCAGGCTCCCGAACGGGTTCGGGTTCTCGATCGTCGTGGTGGTGCAGCCGAGCAGGGCGTTGCCGCCCGCACCGACGCCGATGGCGTACACGCAGACCTTCTGCGATCCGGTCAGGGCGGTGGTGAAGCTCGCGTCATACCCGTGGTTGTTGCCGAGACCCGGGAAGGCCCGGTCGACGTCGGGCCGTGACGTGATCGTCCCGGTGCCGAGGTCGTGGCCCTCGGCCCCAGGGCTCCCGGCCTCGCCGCCGACGTAGGCGTGGATGACGAGGCTGGCCGCCTTGTTGTCGTTGTCCGCCGCCCAGCCGGAGACGTGGACGACGCCGGGCTCAGGGGAGGTCAGGGAGTCGACGCTGCCGAACGGGACCGCGCCCTGGGGCACGTCGTTGAAGTGGATGAAGCCAGACGGCCACCCGGGGCCGGACCGCGTGACCCGCCGCCACTTGAAGTCCCCGCCCCAGTTGTCCTCGGAGACGATGATCTCGTTCGCGGAGACCACACGCTCGATGTACGCGACGTGCCCGGCGTCCAGGGCCGGCGGCACGTTCACGTCCCACCAGGCAACCGCGCCGACGGCGGGCGTCTGGTTGGTCCGCGACGGGTTCAGCCGGCCCCAGTTGTACGCGTTGCCGTCGCCCGACCAGGGCTTGGTGGTTGCCATCCCGTTGCGGATCAGCCGGTAGGCGACGTAGTTGGTGCAGTTGTGCCCGGGCGCCATGTTCCAGTACGAGGTGCCCGAGGCCTCCTTGTACCCGGCGTGCGGCATGCCGTTGAGGTTGCAGGTGTCGTAGCCGGTGCAGAGGGCCTCGTAGCCCGCCGTCGCCGGCGCGACCCCGATGCCCACCAGGACGAGCGCGGTCATGACGACGACGGCTCCGACACGGGACAGCAGCGAACGGTGCATGACTCTCCTCCGGGACGCGGGGCGACGTCGACGACGGTAGGGATCGGGCCCCCACCCCATCGCCCTCTTCACCCGGACGCGAGGAACCTCGAACGCTCTCGCACAGAGCCGCCACGAGCCTGCGGCAACCGCCCCTTCAGTCGAGAGCCCCGTCAGTCGAGGCAGAACTCGTTGCCCTCGGGGTCGCGCATCACGATGTGCCCGCCCTCCATGGGCAGCCGCGGCTCGAACCGCTCGACGCGCCGTGCGCCCAACCCGACGAGCCGCGCGCACTCGGCCTCGAGCGCGGCCATCCGCTCCTCGCCCTGCAGCCCCGGCGCCGCGCGCACGTCGAGGTGCACGCGGTTCTTGCCCACCTTCTCCTCGGGCACCTGCTGGAAGAAGATGCGCGGCCCACGGTCTTCCGGGTCCTCCAGCGCGGACGCCGTGTTGCGACGCTCGGGGGGCACGCCCATCTGCTCGAGGAAGGCGTCCCACGCCGCCAGGGGGTCCGCGCCGTCGGGCAGCGGGGCGCCCGGCGGACCGGGGTGGACGTAGCCGAGCGCGTCCCGCCAGAACGTGGAGAGACCTCGCGGGTCGCGGGCGTCGAAGGTGACCTGGATGACGCGGCTCATCGTGGTGCTCCGTTCGATCGGTGTCGGCGTGCGGGTTCCACGCTCGCACGCCGCACCGACACCGCCAGCCGGAAGGCCGGCGACGACCGGACCGACTAGACCGACCGGACCCAGCCGTCAGACGGCGTCGGGCACCGGAGCGGGCGAGCCCACTGCGGCCCGGGGCCGCCGCACGGCGCGCACCCAGCCCGCGACGTCGCCGCGCGACGGGAGCCAGGGGATCGCCCCCGCCGTCGCGGGGTTCGACCCGTACACGAGCAGCGTCAGGAACAGCCCGTACACCGGCAGGTGGCCGATCACCTCGGTCGTCCCGAAGAGGAACAGCGTCGCGTTGAACGGCACCATCGCGACCAACGTCGCCACCTGCGGGATGGCCCCCGACAGCACGAGCGCCCCGAACAGCAGCTCCACCGTCCCCGCCACGAGGATGAACGTGTCCGTCGGCACGTGCAGGCCCACCAGGGCGAAGACGTCGAGCTTGGGGAACTCGTGCATCGTGTTGCGCGCCAGCTCGGGGTTGGTGAACTTCTCGCTGAACGCGAGCGTCGCGAGCGTCACCGCCACGAGCCCCTTGAGCAGCAGCATCGCGACGCGCAGCCGCCCGGGTGAGGCGTCGACGCGGCCGAACGTGCCGTCCGACGGCGGCAGCACCGCGACGAACAGCGCGATCCCGAGGATCGCCGCGTTCTCGAGCACGGCCACCGGCCCGGCGGCCAGCAGCGCGAGCGGCCCCAGCAGCGCGACGCCGACCGCGGCCCACCGCAGCCGGATGCCGGTCACCAGCCAGATCCCGATGGCGGCCTCGAGCACTCCCGCGGCGTCGCCGCCCGGCACGTCGCGCAGCGGCACGGCCGGGCTGATGAACGAGCCGGACACGGCGAGCGCCAGCAGCGCCACGCCCAGGTGGATCGCGAGCAGCCGCGGCACGTACGGCGCCAGTCGGCCGAGCGGGCTCAGCACCGCGAGCTCCGGACGTGGCAGCCGGGCGCCCACGAGCCGCCAGACGACGGTCACGGCGACGACGGCCGCCACGAGCAGCAGGGGCACCGGCCGCAGGAAGAACGACCAGTCGCCGCCGTCGGCCTCGTCGGCGAACCACCGCTCGTGCGCGGAGGCCGGCGCGGCGGCGAGCAGCGTGGCCGCACCGGCGAGCACGACGACGGCGCGCAGCCGCCGCAGGTGACGACGGGCAGGGCGGGAGGAGGGGGTCATCGCACGTCCCAGGGGCTCGGAGGGGGCACCCGGTCGCGCGGGCACGACGAAAGATTAGAAACGGCCACGCCCGGTGGATTAGGACGAAGGGCCCCGCCCGCGCGAGCGCCCGCCCGCCCGCGCCCAGGCGGGTGATCCTGCTCACGTCCCCCACCCCGTGTGCCGATCAGACACGTGGCGGCCGCCGAGCCGCCACGGCGCCCGCGGCGGAGCGCCACCGGCGAAGCCCCGAGGGGGACGAGTGACGGCACAGCTGACGAGCGTGGCGCCCCCCGGTCGGTCGCTGTCGGCCGCCGCCCTGGGCAGGCTGGCCCGCTGGACGCAGCGCGTGCCGACGTGGCTCGTCGCCGCAACCCTGCTCACGCTGCTCGGGCTCATCTACGGCGTCGTCTACTGGACCGGCGGCACGCAGCGGGCCTTCACGCACTTGTTCTACGTGCCGATCATCCTCGGCGCGCTGTCGTTCCGCTGGTGGGGGGCGCTCGCCACCGCCACCGCCGCCGCGGTCCTGTGCGGCCCCCTCATGCCGCTGGACAGCACCACGGGAGAGGCGCAGGAGGCGACCTCCTGGGTGTTCCGCTCCGCGATGTTCGTCCTGATCAGCGCCCTCGCCCGGGTCGCCTTCGAGCTCCACGAGCAGCTCGCCGAGCGCCAGTTCTCCGCCGAGGTCCAGCAGGCGCTGGCGCACAGCGCCGGAGGGGCGCAGACCGTCGACGCGGCCCTGATCCCCCTCGTGCCCGGCGTCCTCGCCGAGCACCGCTTCCACGTCGTCTACCAGCCGATCTACTCGCTCTCCGACGGCGCGCTGCTCGCCGTGGAGGCCCTCACCCGGTTCGACGCCGAGCCCCGGCGCACGCCGGACGTCTGGTTCGAGGCCGCCGCAGCCGCCGGTCTGGGCGGCGAGCTCGAGCTCGCCGCCATCGAGGCCGCCGTCGCCGGCGCCGCCGGCCTGCCCCCGGGCATCGCGCTCTCCGTGAACGCCTCGCCGGCCACCCTCGGCGTCGAGCGCCTGCACGCGGTGGTCGCCGCGGCCGGGCGCCCCGTGGTCGTCGAGCTCACCGAGCACGCCGTCGTCGAGGACTACCACCTGCTGCAGGACACGGTCGCCGGCATGCGCGCCCTCGGCGTCCGCATCGCCGTCGACGACGCCGGGGCCGGCATCTCGAGCCTGCGGCACATCGTCCAGCTGGCCCCCGAGGTCATCAAGCTCGACATCTCCCTGACCCAGAACCTCGCCACCAGCCCCCTGCGGCGCGCGTTGGCCGGCGCGCTCATCGACTTCGCCCGGCACACCGAGGCGCAGCTCATCGTCGAGGGCATCGAGGAGGTGGGCGACCTGAGCATCTGGACCGCCCTCGGCGCGCACGCCGTCCAGGGCTACCTGGTGGGCCGCCCCGGCCCCCTCCCGTTCGCCGCCCACTGCAGCACCATCACGGGGGTTCGCGGCGCGCGGGTGTGACCCACATCCCTTCACGAACCGCGAAGAAAGACCTCAAGGCCGACATCGTGACACCCGACATGACAAGGGTGAGAACGCGCACCGTCGTCACCGCCGTCGTGGCCCTGGCCCTGGGCATCCTGCCGGCCACCGCCGTCACCGCAGCACCGCTCCCCCAGGCCGCCGCCGGGGTCGTCGGGGCCGCCGTGCGGCCCGCCACGGCACTGAGCAGCGACGTCGTCAGCGGCCCCGCCGCCGAGCTCCTCACCCTCACGAACCAGGCCCGCGCAGCGGCCGGCGCCCCGGCGCTGCGCATCGACGCCTCCCTCACGGCCGTCGCGCAGGCGTGGAGCAACCAGATGGCCGCGTCGGGCGTCATGTCGCACAACCCGAACACGAGCGCGCAGATCCCCGCCGGCTGGCAGTCGTGGGGCGAGAACGTCGGCTACACCAAGCCGGCCGTCGCCAGCTACCTGCACGACGCCTGGATGGCCTCCGAGGGCCACAAGCACAACCTGCTCAACCCCGCGTTCCAGTACATCGGCATCGGGTGGGCGGTCGACGGCTCCGGCCGCGGCTGGGGCACGCAGGTCTTCGCGCAGTACCCGACGGCGACGGCGCTGTCCCGGTTCGCCGACGTGCCCGTCGACGCGACCTTCTACGACGACATCGAGTGGACCGTCCGCGCCGGCATCGCGACGGGCTACGCCGGCGGCGTCTTCCAGCCCGCCGCGCCCGTGACCCGCGAGGCGATGGCCGCCTTCCTCTACCGCGCCGTCACCGGGCAGGCGATCCCGGCGTGCGGCGGCGGCGCCCGGCGCTTCAGCGACGTGCCCGCGAACCACCCCTTCTGCGGCGCCATCGAGTGGCTCGCCCAGCAGGGCATCACCACCGGCTACCCCGACGGCGGCTACCACCCGGGCGAGCCCGTGAGCCGCGAGGCCATGGCCGCGTTCCTCTTCCGCACCATGAACGACGGCGCCGACCCGGTCTGCGCGGCGGGCGGCCGGCGGTTCACCGACGTGCGCGCCGGTGACACCCTCTGCGGGCCGGTCGAGTGGCTCGCCACCACCGGCATCACGACGGGCTGGCCGGACGGGACGTTCCGCCCCTGGGCGTCCGTCGAGCGCCAGGCGATGGCGGCCTTCCTGCACCGCGCGTTCGCCTGAGCGGCGTGCCGCTCGGCGGCGCGACGCAACCTGCGACGACGACGGCTCTCCTCCTCCGCAGCGAGCCAGGGACCCCGCGAAATCGGGACGAAGGGTCCACAACCCGGCAGCGCTCGCCTGCTCGGCACTAGGCCGAACGGGTGAGCGTCGTCGGTGCGTTCCCCGGACTGCCCCCCGCGCCCCACCGGCCTTCACTACGGTGTGCCGCGCCAGGGGGTATCCCGGGGGCGCACTGAGAGGAAGAACATGAGAGCACGACGACTGATCGCGGTGGGTCTTGCCGCTGCACTGCTGTCCGGCGGGGCGGCCGTCGCCGCTGAGGGCGACGACAACGTCTCGGCGCTCGCCGAGCAGCACGCCACGCACGCGACGACGGACGGCACCACGGTCACGCCGGACGCCGAGGCGGGCCTGAGCGGCACGCTGTCCGGCAACGCGGCGGAGGCCCTGAAGATCTACAACCAGGCGCGGGCCGCGGCTAACCTGCGGACGCTGCGCGAGGAGCCGGCGCTGACCACGATGGCGCAGGCGTGGGCCGACCACATGGCCGCGACGGACACCTTCGCGCTCGACCCCGACCTCGACACCGCAGCGAAGCCGCTGCCCGGCGACGTCACCGGCTCGATGTACGAGTTCGCCGCCTCCGGCCCGATCGGCGCCAGCATCGCCGACTACGTGAAGACGATCACGAACGACCCGAAGCCGTACGCCTACGACGCCGGCCTCAACCACGCGGGCATCGGCTGGGCGATCAGCGGCACCCGCGGGTACCTCTACATCATCACGGTCGCCTACCGCTTCGGTGACATCGGCCCGTCCGACACCTTCTACTCCCCGGTCGAGTGGCTGGCCACGACCGGCATCACCACGGGCTTCCCGGACGGCAGCTTCCAGCCGGTCGGCCAGGTGACCCGCGAGGCGATGGCGGCGTTCCTCTACCGCTACGCGAACAACACGACCCAGATCCCGGCGTGCGACCCGGCCCAGGGTCGGACGTTCTACGACGTGACGGTCGACCACCCCTTCTGCGGGGCGATCAAGTGGCTGGCCCAGCAGGGCATCACGACCGGCTACCCCGACGGGTCCTTCCACCCGGGTGAGCCGGTGAGCCGCGAGGCGATGGCCGCGTTCCTGTACCGGACGTTCAGCAAGCAGGCCATCCCGACCTGCGACCCGGCCGCCCCGCGCGTCTTCACCGACGTCAAGGCCAACCACCCGTTCTGCGGTGCGATCGAGTGGCTTGCGACGTCGAAGATCACGACCGGCTGGCCGGACGGCACCTTCCGCCCGGGCCTCTCGGTCGAGCGCCAGGCCATGGCCGCGTTCCTCTACCGCGCGACCGCTTCCTGACCCCGCGCCCGCAAGGG
>JAEWYD010000381.1 GCA_023462275.1 Actinomycetes bacterium | reverse complement strand
GTGCCGTGCAGACGAGCGCGCCGAGCTCCATGACGGCGACGCTCCAGCGCGCGGCGAGGGCGTCGTCGTCGGGCACGACGGCGGACGCGCGCGCCACCTCCGCCGCAGTCTGGTGGGCGGGCGGCAGCGCGCGGCCCTCGAGCGTGCGCGCGAGGACCCGCCGCACGTTGGTGTCCAGGACGACGGCCCGCCGCCCGTAGGCGAAGGCGACGACCGCCGCGGCGGTGTACGCGCCGATCCCCGGCAGGGCCCGCAGCGCCGCCTCGTCGCGCGGCAGCTCGCCGTCGTGCCGCTCGACGACGGGGCGCGCCGCCTCCTGCAGGCGCAGCGCCCGGCGGGGGTAGCCGAGCGTCCCCCAGGCCCGCAGCACCTCGGCCGTGGGCGCGGCGGCGAAGGCGGCCGGCGTCGGCCAGCGCTCCAGCCAGGCCCGCCAGGCGGGCAGCACGCGCGCGACCGGCGTCTGCTGCAGCATCACCTCGCTGACGAGCACGCCCCACGGGGTGCGGTCCGGTGCTCGCCACGGCAGGTCGCGCGCGGCGTCGTCGTACCAGGCGACGACGGGCCGGACCAGGGGGTGCACGCCTCCATCGTCGCCCACGGGCGCGGGTGGTCGGCGCGTCGCGCGTCCGCTCCCGTTCGGCCCGCTCGGCCGGTCGTACCGTGGGAAGCGGAGAGGAGTCGATGATGAGCACCATCCTGCGGCCGGTCGGTCCGCAGCCCGCTCGCGTCTACTGGATCCGCCGGGCCCTCGTCGTCGGCGCCGCCGTGGCCGTGATCGTCTTCGTCTCGACCCTCCTCGGCGGCGGTTCCGGCGGGGGAGGAGCGGCCGCGGACGCGAAGCCGACGGCCGGCGCCACGGCGCCCGCCCAGACCGGCTCGGACC
This sequence comes from Actinomycetes bacterium, assembly GCA_023462275.1. Classification (GTDB taxonomy): domain Bacteria; phylum Actinomycetota; class Actinomycetes; order Actinomycetales; family Cellulomonadaceae; genus Actinotalea. The sequence goes on along the minus strand of JAEWYD010000381.1, from coordinate 2,097 downwards.
CGTCCCGGACCTGCGCCGCGACCGACCTGACGCTCGTCGTGACCGCGGACGCGGCGTCGTACGCGGCGGGCGTGAACCCGACCTTCGCGGTGACGATCACGAACACCGGGACGTCGCCGTGCACCGTCGACGCCGGCGACGCGGCTCGGGAGGTGCTCGTGACCTCGGGCGAGGACCGGATCTGGTCCTCGCTCGACTGCACGCCCGCCGACGCCCCGACGCGTGTGCTGCTGCTGCCGCCGGGCTCCTCCGACGGCCCGACGCCGGTCGCGTGGTCGCGCGTCCGGTCGGACGGTCAGTGCACGGCCGACCTGTCCGCGCCGCGGCCGGGCACGTACCACGTGGTCGCGAAGCTCGTGGGGGCGGAGAGCCAGCCCGCCACCTTCACGCTGGGCTGACGTCCGAGCCCGCGGCGCGCGCGGCGAGGATGGCGGCGACCTGCGACGGCGTGCTGCGCAGCAGGCAGAACTCGTTGCCCTCGGGGTCGGCGAGGACGTGCCAGGCCACGTCGCCCTGCCCGATGTCGACTGGTCGCGCGCCGAGGTCGATCAGCCGGGCCAGCTCGGTGGGCTGGTCGGAGCCGTCGGCGGGCCGGACGTCGAGGTGCAGCCGGTTCTTGGTGGTCTTGGCGTCCGGGACGCGGATGAAGAGGATCTCCTGGTGCGGGCCGGAGAGCGGCTCGATCCACACCTCGTCGGGGTCGTCGGAGTCGTGGACCCGCCAGCCCAGCACCTCCGCCCACCATCGGGCGAGCCAGGCGGGCTCGTCGCAGTCGACCGTGAGCTGGCTGATGACCACCGACATGGCACGACGCTACTGGCGCCCCGACGTCGCGACCAGGTCCGTCGCGACCGGTCAGACGTACCGCTCGAGGATGCTGGACTCGGCGAGGCGGGACAGGCCCTCGCGGACGGCGCGGGCGCGCTGCTCGCCGACGCCGTCGACGGCCATGAGCTCGTCGATCCCGGCGGCGAGGAGCTTCTGGAGCCCGCCGAAGTGCCCGACGAGCCGGTCGACGATCGCGCCGGGCAGGCGCGGGACGCGGGACAGGAGCCGGTAGCCGCGGGGGGCGACGGCGCCGTCGAGCGAGTCCTCCGGGCCGGCGAGGCCGAGGATGCGGGCGATGTGCGCGTGGTCGAGCAGCTCGGTGGAGTTGAGCGCGGCCAGGGCGGCCTGGACGTCGGTCTGGTGCCGGCCGCCCTTGCCGGGGTCGACGTAGTCGCGGATGACGAGCTGGCGGTCGGACCCGATGCCGCCCACGAGCTCGTCGAGCTGCAGGGCCATGAGGCGCCCGTCGGTACCGAGCTCGACGACGTAGCCCTCGATCTCCTCGGAGATGCGGCGGACCATCTCGAGCCGCTGCACGACGGCGGCGACGTCGCGCACCGTGACGAGGTCCTCGATCTCGAGCGCCGAGAGCGTGCCGCTGACCTCGTCGAGGCGGGCCTTGTAGCGCTCGAGCGTGGCGAGGGCCTGGTTGGCGCGGGACAGGATGACGTCGGACTCCTCGAGCACGTAGCGCAGGCCGCCCACGTAGAGGGCGACGATGCGCATCGACTGGCTCACGGAGATGACGGGGAAGCCGGACTGCTTGGCCACGCGCTCGGCGGTGCGGTGCCGGGTGCCGGACTCGGTGGTCTCGATGGTCGGGTCCGGGAGCAGCTGGACGGCGGCGCGGACGATGCGGCTGGCGTCGCGGTCGACGATGACGGCGCCGTCCATCTTGCAGAGCTCGCGCAGGCGGGTGGCGGAGAACCCGACGTCGAGGATGAAGCCGCCGGAGCACATCGAGTCGACCACCCGGTCGTGGCCGAGGACGATGAGCGCGCCGGTGCGGCCGCGCAGGATCCGCTCGAGACCGTCGCGCAGCTCCGTGCCGGGGGCGACCGCGGCGAGGGTGGCGCGCAGCGTCTCCTCGGGGGTGCGCTCGGTGGTGACCACGGGCAAAGCGTACGCGCGTACGTCAGCGCGACGCGGCGTCGTGCCGGCGGGTGTCGCGGGCGGATCCGCCAGCACCGGGGCCCAGGCCCGCGCCGTCGCGCGCGTGCTGGCGGGCGAGCCGGACGGCGTGGGCGACGTCGCGGGCCTCGAGGACCG
>JAEWYD010000380.1 GCA_023462275.1 Actinomycetes bacterium | reverse complement strand
TCCTTGAGGCGCTCGCCCGCGTCGGCGCGCGCGAGCACCTCCGGCACGAGCGACGCGACGCTCGGGGCCGGTGCCGCGGGCGCCCCCGCCACCACGACCACGATCTCGCCGCGCACCTCGTGCGCCGCCCACGTGACCAGCTCGGCCAGCGGCCCGCGCACCGTCTCCTCGTAGGTCTTGGTCAGCTCCCGGCAGACGGCGGCCGGCCGGTCCGGGCCGAAGGTGTCGGCCATGTCCGCGAGCGTGTCGGCGATGCGGTGCGGCGCCTCGAAGAAGACCATCGTCCGCCGCTCGGCGGCCAGGTCGGCGAACGCCCGACGGCGCTCCCCGGGCCGCCGCGGCGGGAAGCCCTCGAAGCAGAACCGGTCGGACGGCAGGCCGGACACCGCCAGAGCGGCGAGGACGGCGCTCGGGCCCGGCGCGCACGTGACCGGCAGCCCGGCGGTCGCCGCCGCGCGCACCAGCGTGAAGCCCGGGTCCGAGACCACCGGCATCCCGGCGTCGGTCACCACGAGCACCGTGCCGCCGCCGCGCACGACGTCAAGCAGCTCCTCGACGCGGGCGGCCTCGTTGTGCTCGTGGTGGCTGACGACGCGGCCGCTCACCTGCACGCCGAGGCGCGCCGCGAGGGCGGCGAGGCGGCGGGTGTCCTCGGCGGCGACGACGTCCGCGGTGGCGAGCAGCGCGCGCAGGCGCGGGGAGGCGTCGTCGACGTCGCCGATGGGCGTCGCGGCGAGCACGACACGTCCGGAGGCCTGGTCGGCTGCCATCCGGCCAGGCTAGGGCACCTACGATGGCCGACGTGACGACCCGGCTCGCAGAGCTGTTGGCCCGGGGCGCCGGATGGCCTGCGACGATCGCCGTCACGGCCGTGGCCGCCGCCCTGCGCCTGCCTGCGCTCACCCGACCCCACGAGATCGTCTTCGACGAGACGTACTACGTGAAGGACGCCTGGACGCTCCTCCACCTCGGCTACGAGGGCAGCTGGCCGGACAAGCCGAACGAGGCGTTCGCCGCCGGGGACGTGAACATCTACTCGCCGACGGCGAGTTACGTCGTCCACCCGCAGGTCGGCAAGTGGGTGATCGCGCTCGGGCTCAAGCTCTTCGGCGCCGGCACGCCGGTCGGCTGGCGCATCGGCGTCCTCGTGGCCGGCCTGGTGACTGTCCTGCTGGTCACGCGCATCGGGCGCCGGCTCTTCGGGTCGACGGCGCTCGGCTGCGTCGCCGGGCTGGTCGTGGCGCTCGACGGGCTCGCGATCGTGCACTCCCGCATCGCCCTGCTCGACGGCATCCTCACGATGTGGCTGGTCGCCGCGTTCGCGGCGCTGCTGGTGGACCGGGACCGCACGCGTGCGAGGTTGCAGCGGTGGGCCGACGCCCAGCCCCGCGAGCCGGATCCGCCGGATGTCGCAGACGCCGACGTCGACCCGGGCACGGCGGCTCCCACCGTCGAGGGCGCGACCGTGGCCGCAGGCGCGACCGTGGCCGAGGGCGCGTCGGGCCTGGAGCGCACCACCGTCCTCGACGGCCTGGGCCCCCGCCTCGGCTGGCGGCCCTTCCGGCTCCTCGCGGGCGTGCTCCTCGGCCTGGCGATGGGCACCAAGTGGTCGGCGCTGTGGTTCATCGCCGCGTACGGGCTCCTCACGGTCGCCTGGGACGCCGCGGCCCGGCAGCGCGCCGGCATCCGGCGCTGGTGGCAGGGCACCCTGATCCGCGACGCGGCCCCGGCATTCGGGTCGATCGTCGGCGTGGCGGCCGCCGTGTACGTCGCCACGTGGGCGTCCTGGTTCGCCCACGCCGACTCCTACGGGCGCCAGTGGGCGGCGACCCAGCCGCACTCCTGGGTCCCGGACGCCCTGCGCTCGTGGTGGCACTACCACCAGCAGATGTGGACCTTCCACACCGAGCTGCGCGCGGAGCACCCGTACATCGCGCACGCCGGGGGCTGGCTGCTGCAGGTCCGGCCGACGTCGTTCTTCTACCAGGCGCCGACGCCGCCGGAGCAGGCCTGCGGCGCCGACCGCTGCTCCCAGGCCATCACCTCGCTGGGCAACCCGTTCATCTGGTGGCTGGCCGCGGCCGTGCTCGTCGTCGCCGTGTGGCGGGCGATCGGGCAGCGGGACGGGATCGCGGCCGTCCTCGTGGCCGGGGTGCTGGCCGGCTGGCTGCCGTGGTTCCTGTACCCGGACCGCCCGATCTTCACCTTCTACGCGATCACGATCCTGCCGTTCCTGGCCCTGCTGCTCGCCTGGGCGACGCGCGGGGTGTGGCGCTGGGGGTCCACCGACCCGTACCGACGACGGTGGGTGGTCAGCGGCCTGTGGGTCGTCGGCGCGCTCGTGGTCGGCGCGACCGTGTTCTTCTGGCCACTCTGGACGGCCCAGGTCGTGACCTACCGGTTCTGGCAGCTGCACATGTGGCTGCCGAGCTGGGTCTGACGGCGGGCCGCGCCCGTCAGGCCACCGGATCGCCCAGGGCTGGGCGGTACCAGGCCATGCCGAGCGCCTCCCAGCGCCGGGTGAGCCGCGGCAGCGCCGCCCGGAACTCGGCCCAGTCGCGCCGCTCCGGCGCCGCCCAGCCCACGTCCGCCAGCCCGGCGAGCCGCGGGAGCAGCAGGAGGAAGAGCTCCCGCGAGCTCCGCACCGTCTCCGTCCAGACGGCGGCCTCCACCCCCAGGACCTGCTCGGGCGGCACGGCGAGGAGCGTCGTCGGGTCCCAGTCGTACGCGTCCCGCAGGGTGAGGAACCCTGCCCACTCCTGGCCGGCGGGCGTCGCGTCGTCGTACTTCATGTCGTAGTAGGCGCGCGTGGTCGGGCTGAGGACGACGCGGGCGCCGTCGGCGGCGGCCCGCTCGAGCGCCTCGGCGGAGGCCCGGTCGTCCCAGTACTGCAGCACGCTGCCTCCCGGCAGCGGGGTCCGCGCAGCCTCCTGCCACGCGACGACGGTCTTGCCTGCGCGACGGACCGTCTCGGCGGCCAGGCCGACGAGCTGCTGGTACTCCGTGGCGTGCATCGTCAGCGCCTCGTCGCCCCCGATGTGGACGTACGGGCCGGGCGTCAGCGCCGCGACGTCGCCGAACACGTCGCGGATGAAGTCGGCGGTGGCGGGGAGCTGCCCGTCGAGCCGCGAGAAGCCGACGCCCACCCCGGTGTAGGGCGGCGGCGGCGTCCCCGACGGGGCCAGCTCGCCGTAGGCGTGCAGCGCGGCGTTGACGTGCCCGGGCACGTCGATCTCCGGCACCACGACGACGCCGAGCGCCGCGGCGTACGCGACGACGTCCTGGTACTGCGCGGTGGTGAGGAAGCCCCCGGGGTCCCCGCCGACCGCAGTCGTGCCCGACCGCTGCGTCAGCGCCGGCCGCGAGGGCAGCTCCACGCGCCAGCCCTGGTCGTCGGTGAGGTGCAGGTGCAGCACGTTGAGCTTGAGCGTGAACATGGCGAGCGCCACCGACTTCACGACGTCGACGTCGAACCAGTGCCGCGCGAGGTCCAGGCACACACCCCGCCAGGCGAAGCGCGGGTGGTCGACGACGACGGCCGGCGTGATCGCGAGGAGCCCGCCGGGGGCGTCGCGGACCGCGAGCTGCTCGAGGGTCGCCATGCCCCGCAGGAGCCCTGAGCCGTCCAGGGCGGTGACGACGATGCGCCGGGCGTCGACCTCGACCCGGTAGGCCTCGGCGGCGAGCGCGGCCGGCAGGCCCGCGGCCCCGACATCGGCCGGGCGCGCCGTGAGCCGCAGCTGCACGACGCCCGGGCCGCCGTCGTCGGTCTGCACGACGGCGACGGCCGCCCCGAGCCGCCTGCCCACCTGCGCCGCGGCGATGACCCCGACAGCGACGGCCGCGGGGTCCCGCCCGACGAGCACGCGCACCCCCGGCTTGAGGACGAACGGCGCGCCCCCGGGGAACTCGGCGCTCAGCGGCGCGGGTACCAGGGGTACCGGGGTCACGCCACCCACCTCCCGTCGTCGGACGGGCACAGGCTAGCGGTGCCCGCACCGAAATCGGGCATTCAGGACGCCCGTGGCGGCGGTTGTCCCGACCCGTGGGCGCGGCACGGGCGGCGGAGGGCGCGTCGGGCCGCCTGGACATGACAAAGGCCCCCGGTTGGGGGCCTCTGACCTGCTGAAACTCTGGTGGAGCTGAGGGGATTCGAACCCCTGACCTTCTCATTGCGAACGAGACGCGCTACCAACTGCGCCACAGCCCCAAGTGCCGGACTAGGGTAACACCTCCGCGCGGGTCCCTGGTGCAGCCGTCACTCGCCGGCGGCCCGGCGCCGGGCGAGGATCGCGTCGAGGTCGATGCTGGCCGTGGTCTCGACGGCGGGCAGCTCGTCGTCCTCGGCCGAGGACGTCGCGGGCGCCGAGACCGACGCCGACTCGGCGGCGGCCGCGGGGACCTCCTCGACGGGCAGCGGGGCCGGCTCGGGGCGGCGGACCGCGGGCTTGAGGGCGTACGACGGACGCGGCACCGGCACCGGCTCCCACGCGGGACCGCCGATCTCCTCCTCCGCGACCACGGGGGCCGTCTCGACGCGGCGCTCGGCCGGACGCTCCGCGGGG
>JAEWYD010000379.1 GCA_023462275.1 Actinomycetes bacterium | reverse complement strand
CCCCGGGGACGCGCGCGGCGACGGAGCGCGGTCGCGCGTCGGCAGTGCCCGTCCCGGCCGTGCCGGGCTCGACGGCCGCGCGCCTCGCCGACCGCTCCGTCCACCACACCCAGGCGAGGGCGGCGGCGACGACGGCGAGCCCGATCACCCAGACGAGCAGACCCTCGCCCAGCTCGGCGTGCGTCTCGATGAGGTCCGTCTCGCCGACGCGGCCCTCGAGGTGCTCGCCGGACTCGGTGGAGATGGGGACGAGGACGACCGAGAGCAGGGCGAGGAGGAGAGGCAGGACGCCGGCCCACCGCCGGAACCGCGGCCAGAGCCCTGCCAGCAGGACGACGACGGCCGCGACGGGCACGGCGACGACCGTGGCGTGCACGACGATCGTGTGGAGCGGCAGGCCTCCGAGCGTGTCGAACATGATGCCTCCTCGAGTGCGACAGGATTGTCCCGGCGGGGACCGTGTCGAATCCTGATCATTCGCCCTGTGCGTACGCTGTGCGAGGTATGCGTCGTGAGCGCGCGGCCAAGCTGGCCCGGGCGCCGCGCGGCGGCGTGACCGTGATCACTCGATCAGACACCCGTTCGGGTGTCCCGTGTGCGCCGAACGGGTGGTTTTCGGGCCCCGCCGGGCGATTCCTTTGTCAGATGTCCGGATTTGTGTCAGCCTGTCCCTGTCAGCGAGAAGGGCAAACCCACCGCGAGGTGGGGACGCAAAGCCGACGGGACCCTCGAGGTCGGCCGGGCAGACCGAACGACAAGGAGCGCACATGTCGCCTCAGACGCCAGCCAGGGCGAACCGCACGGAGACGCCCGGAGCACTGCTCACCCCTTCCGAGGTGGCCAGCATGTTCCGCGTGGACCCCAAGACGGTGACGCGGTGGGCGAAGGCGGGCAAGCTCTCCGCGATCCGCACGCTGGGTGGCCACCGCCGCTACAGCGAGGCGGAGGTGCGGAGCCTGCTCACCGGGATCCCGGCGCCGCGGGACACCGACAGCATCTGATCCGCGAGCCATCGGGTCGTCGGCCCGGCTCGCGCGACAGCACCCTCGAAGGCCCTGGACCACGTGGTCCGGGGCCTTCGTCGCGCCGTGGCTAAACGCTTCACAGCCTCCCGGGCAGGGCGCGCAGGACGGCACGCTCGCCGAGTGCGCGGGGGGCGCCGTGCCCCGCCGCGACGTCGACCCGAGGGAGAGTCATGAGGACGAGACGACGGACACGCGCGGCCCTGGGCGTCGCCACCACGGCGGCGCTCGTGGGAGCGGGGATCGTCGCGACGGCGTTCACGCCGGCGCAGGCCGCGGCCGGCTGCCAGGCCCGCGTCGACACGATGTCGCAGTGGCCCGGGGGATTCACCGCGAACGTGACCGTGACGAACCTGGGCGACGCCGTCGACGGTTGGCAGGTCGCGTGGGACTTCGACGCCGACGCGACGGTCACGGGCATCTGGAACGCCCGGATCGTGAGCCAGGCGGGCGGCGACGTCGTCGTCCGGGACGCCGGCTACAACGCCCGCGTCGGCACAGGCGCGACAGCGTCGTTCGGCTTCCAGGGGACCGGGACGCCGGGTGCCTCGCGCGTCACGCTCAACGGCGTCGCCTGCACCGGCGCGGTCACGACGCCACAGCCGACGGCCGAGCCGACGGCCGAGCCGACCACCGAGCCGACGACCGAGCCGACCACGGAGCCGACGACCCAGCCGACGCCGACGGGTGCGCTCTACGTCGACCCGACCACCCAGTCCGCCCGCGCCGCGGCCGCGGCCAGCGGCGAGACGAAGCGGCTCCTGGAGAAGATCTCCACCACGCCGGCCGCGTACTGGGTCGGTGACTGGACCTCGGCGTCGGGGGCGGCGTCCGCGGTCGGCGACTACACGCGGCGCGCGCAGCAGGCCGGGGCGACGGGCGTCCTCGTCGTCTACGCGATCCCTGGCCGCGACTGCGGCTCGTACTCCGGCGGCGGCGTCGAGACCTCCGAGTACGCGCGGTGGGTGGACACGGTGGCGGGAGCCGTCGTCGGGCACCCGATCGTGGTGCTCGAGCCGGACGCGCTGGCCCAGCTCGGCTCGTGCTCCGGCCAGGGCGACCGCGTCGGCTACCTGAAGTACGCGGCGCACTCGCTGACGCAGGCCGGCGCCCGCGTCTACATCGACGCCGGTCACTCGAGCTGGCTCTCCCCGGAGGAGGCAGCGCGTCGCCTCAACCAGGTCGGGTTCGCCGACGCCGTCGGCTTCGCCCTGAACACGTCGAACTACCAGACGACGGCGGCGTCGCAGGCCTACGGCGAGAAGGTCTCGGCCCTCGTGGGTGGCCGCGGCTACGTCATCGACACCTCGCGCAACGGCAACGGCTCCAACGGCGAGTGGTGCAACCCCCGCGGCCGCGCGCTCGGTGAGCGCCCGCGCCTCGTGAACGACAGCACGTCGCTCGACGCCCTGCTGTGGGTCAAGCTGCCGGGCGAGTCCGACGGCACGTGCAACGGCGGACCGGCGGCCGGCCAGTGGTACCAGGACATGGCGCTCGAGCTGGCGCGCAACGCGGCCTGGTGAGCGCCTGACGACGGCGGTCGAGCGTTCGCGGTAGGCGTCCGCAACGCTTCACCGCCGCGTCGGAGGAGTGCGACGCGAAGGAGCCCCGGACCTGACGGTCCGGGGCTCCTTGACTGCTGTGCCCGAGACAGGACTCGAACCTGCGACCTTCTGCTCCGGAGGCAGACGCTCTATCCACTGAGCTACTCGGGCGGGCGGGCAGCAACACTACCAGCAGCCGGGCGGGCGGCTCGCCCGCGTCCACCGGGCGCGACGACGTCGCGCCCGGTCACGCGTCGGGGTCGCCGATGAACTCCGACAGGTAGTCGTCGATCTCCTCCATCGCCCGCTTCGGGTCCCGCGCGGCGATGGCGTCCACGAGCGCGTGGTGGGCGCCGTCGTCGCCGACCGGGTGCTCGAAGTTGAACCGGATGTTCGCGGTGATCGCGTCCAGCAGGTTGTCGTAGAGCGCCATGAGCACGGGGTTGCGGGTGGCCTCGGCGATCGCGCGGTGGAACGTGAGGTCCGCCTCGACCATCGTGTCCAGGTCGCCGCTCGTGTAGGCGGCGGACCGTGCGTCCGAGAGCTCGCGCAGCCGCGCGAGGTGGCCGTCGTCGTGCCGCTTCGCCGCGAGGCGGGCGCACTCGACCTCGAGGCAGCGCCGCACCTCGAGGACGTCGCGCTGGTGCGCGCCCGCGATCGAGCGCCCCATCGCGGTCGCCAGCTCGGAGTCGGAGATGACGTAGGTGCCAGAGCCCTGACGGCGCTCGAGCATCCCGGCGTGCACGAGGGACTGCACCGCCTCGCGCACCGTGTTGCGGCCGACGCCGATCAACTCCGTCAGCTCGGGCTCCGGCGGGATTCGCGCGCCCACCGGCCAAGCACCTGACGTGATCTGCTGCCGTAGCCGACCGACCGCTTGGTCGATCAGGTTGGTCCGCCGAGTCATCCCACCTCCCAGGTAGTGAACGCAGTCAACACCCGCGAGGCGGTACCGCGCACGCGGCGCTCCGCACGGGGAGGCTTCCCCCGGTCTGCCGCGCACGGCGACCGTGAAAGATGGGAGGATTCCGGTGATGTCCCGTACCCCGCCGCCCCTCTTGCGGCCCTGGCGCGGACGGCTCGTCGTGCTGGCGGGCATCGTCCTGGTCGCCCTCAACCTGCGCGTCGCGGTGGCCGCGGTGTCGCCGATCCTCGACGCCCTGCGTCCTGACCTCGGCTTCACGAACGGCGACGCCGGCCTGCTCGGCGCCGCGCCAGCCGTCGCCTTCGCCGCCTTCGGGGCGCTGGCGCCTGCGGTGGCCCGGCGGTGGGGCCTGGAGCTCGCCCTGATCGCGGCGATGGTCGTCTCGGTGGTGGGGGAGGTCGCGCGTGCGGCGGCGCCGACGCCGGCGCCCTTCCTCGCGTTCTCCGTGCTCGCGCTCGCCGGCATGGGCATGGGGAACGTCCTGCTGCCGCCCCTGGTCAAGCGGTACTTCCCGGATCGGATCGGTGCCGTCACCGCCGCCTACGCGGTCGCCCTGGCCGTGAGCGCCGCCGTGCCCCCGCTCGTCGCCGTCGAGGCGGCGTCCGCGCTCGGCTGGCGCCGCGCCGTCGGGATGTGGGCCGCGGTGGGCGTGCTCGCCGCGCTGCCCTGGGTC
>JAEWYD010000378.1 GCA_023462275.1 Actinomycetes bacterium | reverse complement strand
GCGCACGCCCGCGATGCCGAGCAGGTCGGCGACCGTGCTGCCCGGCGCGACGGCGGCGTCCTGCCGCAGGTGGGCGAGGTCGCCCGCGACGCGCACGCTGCCGGCGTCGGGCACGAGCTCGCCGGCGACCAGGCGCAGCAGCGTGGACTTGCCGGAGCCGTTCGGGCCGACCAGGCCCGTGCGCCCGACGGGGAAGGTCAGGGAGACGTCGGTGAGGACGGGCGTGCCGTCCGGCCAGGCGAAGCTGAGGCCGTCGACGACGACGGCGGCTGCGGGCGTGGCGGGAGAAGTCATGGGAGATCCCGAGGGGTCGCGATGGGTGCGGACCGTCTGGCACCCGATCAGGCGCCGGATCTCACAGCTTCATGACGTTCCCCTCGTCGACGACCCGGCAACGCTAGGTCGACGACGCGGCGCCGTCCACGGATTTCCTACTGCAGCAGGCTGTCGTCCAGGGCGTCGCCCTTGACCTTCTCGAACTCCGCCAGCAGGCCCTTGGCGGTCATGTGCGCCTTCTGCTCGGCGTCGAGGTCGAGGACGATCCGACCCTCGTGCATCATGATCAGCCGGTTGCCGAGGGTGAGCGCCTGCTCCATGTTGTGCGTGACCATCAGCGTGGTCAGCCCGAAGCGCTCGACGATCTCGCCGGTCAGGCGCGTGACGAGCGCGGCGCGCTGCGGGTCCAGGGCCGCCGTGTGCTCGTCGAGCAGCAGGATCTTCGGCTCGCTGAACGTCGCCATGAGCAGCGACAGCGCCTGGCGCTGTCCGCCGGACAGGAGGCTCACCCAGTCGCCGAGCCGCGTCTCGAGCCCCTGCTCCAGCGCCGTGAGCTCGGCGCGGAAGCGCGCGCGCTTGGCGTGCGTGACGCCGAGGCGCAGGCCGCGGCGCCGCCCGCGCTCCAGCGCCATCGCGAGATTCTCCTCGATGGTCATGTGCGGGGCGGTGCCGGCCGCCGGGTTCTGGAACACCCGCCCGATGTACCGCGCGCGCCGGTGGTCGCTGAGCCGGGAGACGTCGCGGCCGTCGATGCGGATGCTCCCGCTGTCCGCGCGCAGCGTGCCCGCGACGACGTTGAGCAGCGTGGACTTTCCCGCGCCGTTCGAGCCGATGACCGTGACGAAGTCGCCCGGCGCGAGGTGCAGGCTCACGCCCTGGAGCGCGACTCGCGCGTTCACGCTGCCCGGGAAGAACGTCATGCTGACGTCGTCGATCTTCAGCACCGCTCAGCCCTCCTTCTCGACGAGGGCCGTCTCGCTCATCGCGGTCATCCGCCGCCGCATGAACCCGCCCATGCGCGCGAAGCCCTTCCACTGCGGCAGGACGAGCGCGATCACCACGAGGAGCGCCGAGATCAGCTTCATGTCGTTGGGGTTCAGGCCCGCCTTGAGCGCCAGGTAGATCACCACGCGGTAGAGGACCGAGCCGAGCACGACGGCGGTGGCGGCGATCGGCACGCTGGAGCGCCCCATGATCGCCTGGCCGATGATCACCGACGCCAGGCCGGCCACGATCATGCCGATGCCCATGCCGATGTCGGCGAAGCCCTGGTACTGGGCGATCAGGGCGCCGCAGAGGGCCACGAGGCCGTTGGAGAGCGCCAGCCCGAGCAGCTTCTGGTTGTCCGTGCTGACGCCGAACGACCGGATCATGTCGGGGTTGTCGCCGGTCGCCCGCATGGCCAGGCCGAGGTCGGTGTGCAGGAACCACACGAGGAGCCCGAGGATCACGAGCGCCGCCGCCAGGAAGATCGCGACGCTCGCCCAGGAGCCGAGCAGGCCGGCCTCCTTGAGCGGCGTGACCAACGTCGTCTCGCGCAGCAGGGGAACGTTGGCCCGGCCCATGATCCGCAGGTTCACCGAGTACAGGGCGATCTGCGTGAGGATGCCGGCGAGCAGCCCGTTGATGCGGCCCTTGGTGTGCAGCAGGCCCGTGACCAGGCCCGCCCCCAGACCCCCGACGACGGCGAGCGCCGTCGCGAGGGCCGGGGACATGCCGTTCACGATGCCGACCGCAGCGATCGACGCGCCGGTCGTGAAGCTCCCGTCGACCGTGAGGTCGGCGAAGTCGAGGATCCGGAACGTCAGGTACACGCCCAGCGCCATCACGGCGTAGATGAGCCCCAGCTCGACCGCGACCATCATGGCGGTGTCCTCCTGCGGTGCTGCGTTCGACCGACTCGGCCGTTCGACCTACTCGGCTGTTCGGCCTACTCGGTGATGTTCTCGGGGTCGGCCTTGGCGAGCAGGTCGTCCGGGATCGTGACGCCCATGCGCTCGGCGGCGCCCTTGTTGAGCGAGACGGCCAGCTCGGTCTGGGTCTCGACCGGCATCGTGGCCGGGTCGGCCTCGCCCTTGAGCACCTTCACGGCCATCTCGCCCGTCTGGTAGCCGAGCTGGAAGTAGTCGATGCCGATGGTGGCGATGGCGCCGCGCTTGACGGAGTCGCCCTCCGACGCGATGACCGGGATCTTCTTGTCCTCCGCCACCTGGATCAGCGTCTCGAGGGCGCTGACGACCGTGTTGTCGGTGATGACGAAGAACGCGTCGACGTCGAGGGAGTCCGCGGCCTGCTGCACGGCGCTGGACGTGTCGGCCGTCGCGAGCTTGATCTCCAGGCCCAGCTCCTTGGCCGCCTCCTTGGCCCAGTCCACCTGCGTGACGGCGTTCGGCTCGCCCGCGTTGTAGACGATGCCGACGGTCTTCGCGTCGGGGGCGAGCTGGGGGACCAGCTCGAGAAGGTCCTTGACCGGCACGGCGTCAGAGGTGCCGGTGACGTTCCCGCCAGGCTTGTCCATGCTCTCGACGAGCGCGGAGCCCTCGGGGTCGGTGACCGCCGTGAACAGCAGGGGGACGTCGGTGATCGCCTGGGCCGCGGCCATCGCGGTGGGGGTGGCGACCGCGAGGACGAGGTCCAGGTCCTCCGCGGCGAAGGCACCCGCGATGGATGCCGCGATGGACGGGTCGCCCTCGGCGTTCTGCTCGTCGTAGTCGACGTCGTAGCCGGCGTCCTTCAGCGCGGCCTTGAAGCCGTCGCGCGCCGCGTCCAGGGAGGGGTGCGTGATGATCTGCGTGATGCCGATCGTGACCTTGGTGCCCGCCGCGGCGGTCTGGTCACCGTCACCGTTGCCGGGCTTGTCGGCGTCGTCGCCGGAGCCGCTGCAGGCGGACAGGAGGAGCGCGGCCGCGAGCAGCGTGGCGGCGGCCCTGGGCTGGGGGTGCTTCACGGGGATTCCTTCCGGACGAGAACCGCGCCGCGTCGGACGTGCGCCCGGTGCGGGGCGGCAGTGGTCCGCGCCGGGTTCCGCGACCGATGGTAGAGATCCGTCCACTCCCTGGTACCGCGTTTCCACCAGGTAGACAGACCGTGGGCGCGCGGACCTGTGCCCGCGGGCGTTCCGGACCCGGGCGGTAGGCCCTCAGTCCTCCTCGGCGCTCCGGCGCAGCCGCCCGACGGCGTGCCGCACGCGTCGGGCGTTGGCCGCCAGCAGCACGTCGCGGTACTGGGCGGCGCGGTGCACCTGGCCGCGCCAGTCGCTGCCCGAGGGCCGGTGCCGCAGGTCGCACGGCACCTCCTGCACGCGGAAGCCCTGCGTGAGCAGGTCGATCGTCATGCCGGTCTCCACGCCCCACCCGCGGGCGAGCGGGGTCGCGGCCTCGAACGCGGCGCGCGTGAGGCAGCGCATCCCGGACAACGGCTGCGTCGGCGTCCAGCCGGTCATCGACTGGATGGAGCGGCGCGCGAGCCCGACGACGATCCCGCGCCCGCCCGCGCCGGGCTGCGGCGGCAGCAGGGCGATCGTGGCGTCGGCGTCGCCGGCGAGCACCGGGGGCACCAGCGGGGCCGTGTTGACCGCGGTCTCAGCGAGGTCACCGTCGATGAACAGGAGCAGCCGGGCCGGGCCGTCCTCGACGTCGCGCATCGCGACGACGGCGGCGCCCGTCTCCATCGCGGCCGCCTTGCCGCGGTTGTGGCTGTGCCGCACGACGACGGCGCCCGCCTCGCGCGCGACGTGCTGGGTGGCGTCCTCGCTGCCGTCGTCGACGACGAGCACGAGGTCGACGTGCGGGATGGCGCGCGCGGCCCGGACGGTGGCGGCGATGCGCCGGGACTCGTCCTTCGCCGGGATCACGACGGCGACGCGCTGCTCCGGCTGGGGCCGCGCGGCGGCCTTGCGCGCCCGCGGCTTGCGGACGGGGGCCGGGGCCGCGTCCTGGACCGCGTCCTGGGCCGCGACCGGGGCCGCCTCAGGGACCGCGTCCGGGGCCACCTCAGGGACCGCATCCGCCACCGTGTCCGGGGCAGGCTGCTGCTCCTGCGCGGTGCGGGAGCGGCGGGACGTGGCCACGTGCACACCCTAGTGCGTCCCGAGGAGCCTGCATCATCGGTTCCCCACGCGGCGGTCAACGCATGGTCATCCGAGGAGGCCAGGCCGCCGACGGCGGCACCGTCCCGCGGCGGGTCAGCGCGGGGTCAGTGCAGGGTCAGCGCAGGGGTCAGCGCAGCGTCAGCTGCCGGGCCACGAGGCCGGCGCGCGCCCGGCGCTCGTTCGCGTCCAGCGGGGCGTCGACCGCGAGCGCCTCGTCGAGCCGCCCGCGCAGCGCGAGCACCTCCTCCTCGAGCGTCTCGGGCGCGAGGTCCAGCTCGAGGTCCCAGACCGGCACGACGAGGCCGCAGGACCGGAACGCGCCGAGGAAGCGGCCGCGGTCGCCGCCCTCGCCCAGGCCCGACCGACGCTTCGCGTGCAGGCGCGCGAGGGCGTCCATGAACGCCTCCTCGTCGTGCGGCTGCGCCCAGCGCAGGTACTCGCGGCCGCTGATGCGGGTCCAGTACGCGGCGTCGACCGAGGTCAGGCGGCGGGTCGGCAGCACCTCGAGGTCGTCCAGCTGCTGCCGGGCCTCCGCGGGCAGCTCGGTGCCCTCCGGCGTCCAGAACCCGAACGTCTCGTGGAGGGTGACCTCGAAGGGCACGGTGAGGTCGAGCACGTCCTGCAGGCGCGGGCCGGGCTCCGGCATCGGCGCCGACTGGATCGGCGTCCCGGGCTCGAGCTCGAGGGCGAGCAGGAGCAGCTGCGCCAGGTCGCGGGAGGCGTCGCCGGAGCCGGCGTTCTGCTGCAGCGCCACCATCACGACGCCGTCGGCGCGCTTGAGCGCGGGCCACGCCATCGGCAGGACGGTCACGATCGTGACGTCCTTCGCGCCGTACTCCGCGGTGGTACGCGCGGTCGCCGTCGCGGCGGGGACCACCTCGCGCATGGCGACCCAGTCGGGCTCACCGGGCAGACCTTCGAACGGACGCAGGACGAACTCAGCCTTGGCCATGGTGAGCGAGGGTACCGGCGTCGGCGGCAGAGTGCGGCGTCTGCGCACACACCCCGTGCGCCGGCGTCAGGCCGGGTGCGAGGATCGCTCCATGCACGAGCGCGCCGGAACCGTTGCCCAGCCCGAGGACCTCATCGACACGGACGCCCTCGTGGGCGCCTACTACGACCGCCGACCCGACCCCGACGACCCCGGCCAGCAGGTCGTGTTCGGCACGTCCGGCCACCGCGGCTCGTCGCTCGACTCGGCCTTCAACGAGGCCCACATCGTCGCCATCACGGCGGCGATCGTCGAGTACCGCCGCAGCCAGGGCACGGACGGGCCGCTCTTCATCGGCCGGGACACGCACGCCCTCTCGCTGCCCGCGTGGCAGACGGCGCTCGAGGTGCTCGCCGCCGCCGACGTCGAGGTCCGCATCGACGCGCGCGACGCCTACACCCCGACTCCCGCCGTCTCGCACGCGATCCTGCTGCACAACGGCGCGACGACGGCGGAGGGCGTGCGCACGTCCGGCGCGCTGTCCGGCACGGGCCTCGCCGACGGCATCGTCGTCACCCCGTCGCACAACCCGCCGCGTGACGGCGGCTTCAAGTACAACCCGCCGCACGGCGGCCCCGCGGACTCCGACGCGACGGGCTGGATCGCCGCGCGCGCGAACGAGCTGCTGCGCTCCGGCGTCGGGAGCATCAGGCGCGTCTCGCTCGAGGCGGCCCTCGCGGCGCCGACGACGGCGAAGCACGACTTCCTCTCGGCCTACGTGGACGACCTCTCGTCGGTGATCGACGTCGACGCCATCCGGGCGGCGGGCGTGCGGATCGGCGCGGACCCGCTCGGCGGCGCGGCCGTCGACTACTGGGGCGCGATCGGCGAGCGTTACGACCTGGACCTGACGGTCGTGAACCCGACGGTCGACCCGCGGTGGGCGTTCATGACGCTCGACTGGGACGGCAAGATCCGCATGGACTGCTCGTCGCCGTACGCCATGGCGTCGCTGGTGACGGCGATGGCGGGCGACTCGCCCTACGACATCGCGACGGGCAACGACGCGGACTCCGACCGGCACGGCATCGTCACGCCCGACGCCGGCCTAATGAACCCCAACCACTACCTCGCCGTCGCGATCGACTACCTGTACGGCGGCGCGCGGCCGGGCTGGGCGCCCGACGCGGCGGTGGGCAAGACGCTGGTCTCGTCCGCCCTGATCGACCGGGTGGCCGCGCACCACGGACGCCGGCTGCTCGAGGTGCCCGTCGGGTTCAAGTGGTTCGTGCCCGGGCTGCTCGACGGGTCCGTCGGGTTCGGGGGCGAGGAATCCGCGGGCGCGTCCTTCCTGCGCCAGGACGGCACCGTGTGGACGACCGACAAGGACGGCATCTTGCTGGCGCTGCTGGCCTCGGAGATCACCGCGCGCACCGGCCACTCGCCGTCGCAGCTGCACGCCGGGCTGGTCGAACGCTTCGGGCGCTCCTGGTACGCGCGCATCGACGCCGCGGCGACGCGCGAGCAGAAGGCGGCGCTGGCCGGCCTGCAGCCCGAGCAGGTGTCCGCCACAACGCTGGCCGGCGAGGAGATCACCGGGCGGCTGACGAAGGCGCCCGGCAACGGCGCCTCGATCGGCGGCCTCAAGGTCACGACGGCGAACGCGTGGTTCGCCGCGCGGCCGTCCGGCACGGAGGACGTCTACAAGGTGTACGCGGAGTCGTTCGTCTCCGCCGAGCACCTCGCCGAGGTCCAGGAGGCCGCGAAAGCGCTGGTCAGCCAGTCCCTGGCCTAACCTCCAGCCGCTCGGCTCGAGTGGAGCACGGGGGCGCCACCGCGCTCCACTCGAAGGGGTGGGTGACGGGGTGGTGGGCGTCACACGCCGTCACGCCCTGATCCGGTCGGGCGCGTCGGTGGGGCGCGGGAGAATGGCGATCATGCTCCAGCCGTACCGCGAGGTCCTCGCGCGCCCCGGAGCCCTGGCCTTCTCCGCCGCGGGCGTCCTCGCACGCCTGCCCATGTCCATGGTCGGCATCGCCGTCGTCATCGGCGTCTCGAGGATCTACGGCTCCTACGGGCTGGCCGGCCAGATCACGGCCGTCTACGTCGTCGTGCACGCGGTCGCGGCACCGTTCCTCGCCCGGCTCGTCGACGCACACGGCCAGGCGCGCGTGATGCGGCCGGCCATCGTCGTCGCCACGGTCGGGATGCTCGGCTTCGTCGTGGCCATCGCGCTCGATGCGCACCCGGCGTGGCTCTTCGCCGCCGCAGTGGTGACCGGCTCCGCCATCGGCTCCGTCGGTGCCCTCGTGCGCGCCCGCTGGACGTACGTGCTCGACGACCCGCGGCAGATCCACACCGCCTACTCGCTCGAGGCGGCGCTCGACGAGCTCGTGTTCATCGTGGGCCCCATCATCGCCACCCTGTTCGCCACGACCGTCGGCCCGACGGAGGGGCTCTGGCTGCCGACCGTCGCGCTCGCCGTCGGCGGCGTGCTGCTGCTGCGCCAGCGCGCCACCGAGC
>JAEWYD010000377.1 GCA_023462275.1 Actinomycetes bacterium | reverse complement strand
GCGCAGCAGCGCGGCGAGCATGCTGCCCGCCTCCCGCGCCATCTCCTGGACCGGCTGCACCACCGTGCTCAGCGGGGGAGTGGTCGACTCGGCCACCCCCAGGTCGTCGAAGCCGAACACCGCGACGTCGTCGGGCACGCGTCGTCCCCGCGCGGCCAGCACCTGCAAGGCGCCGGACGCCATGAGGTCGGATGCCACGAACACGCCGTCCAGGTCCGGGTGCGCGTCGAGCAGCGTCGCCATGGCGGCCGCCCCCGTCGGGGCGGTGAAGTCCCCGAACGCGACGGCGTCGTCCGGCAGGCCGGCGGCCCGCACCGCCTCGCGCCAGCCCACGAGCCGGTCGAGGCCCGCGTTCATGTCCGACGGCCCCGCGATCGTCGCGATCCGGCGGCAGCCGCGCGCCACCAGGTGTTCCGTCGCCGCCCGTGCGCCCATCGCGTTGTCCACGTCCACGTAGTGCGCGTCCGCCACGCCCAGCGGGCGCCCGATGAACGCGCACGGCAGCCCGGCGTCGAGCAGCGTCCGGTTCAGCGCGTCGTCCCGGTGGTGCGACGCGACGACCGCGCCGTCCACGTGGCCGGTGGTCAGGTAGCGGACCACCCGGCGCACGCCGCCCTCGTTGCGGGCGATGAGCAGCACCATCTGCAGGTCCGCGTCCTCGAGCGCGAGCGAGAGCCCGTTGACGATGCCCCCGAAGAACGGGTCCGTGAGCAGCCGGACGTTCGGCTCCGGCACGACGAGCGCCACCGAGCCGGTCCGCCGCGTGGCCAGGCTGCGCGCCACCGGGTTCGGCGTGAAGTCGAGCTCGGCGATCGCCCGCTCCACCGCCTGGCGCGCCTCGGCGCTCACCAGGTGGCCGCCGTTGATCACGCGCGACGCGGTCGCCCGCGACACGCCTGCCAGGGCGGCCACCTGGCGGATGGTCGCCGGTCTGCTCACCCGTCGACCGTAGCGGCGGCGCTCCCCGCTCGTGCCCGGCTCGCCCGAACGACGTCGCGGAACGCCCAGCCGCTGTCCTTCACGGTGCGGCGCAGCGTCGCGAAGTCCACGCGGACGATGCCGAAGCGCTTGTCGTACCCCCACGCCCACTCGAAGTTGTCGAGCAGCGACCACACGAAGTACCCGCGCACGTCCGCCCCCTGCGCGACGGCGTCGGCCACGGCGGCGGTGTGCGAGCGCAGGTAGGCGGCGCGCTCGGCGTCGGGCACGCTGCCGTCCGGGGCGACGACGTCGGCGTAGGCCGCGCCGTTCTCCGTCACGTACAGCGGGATGCCGGCCGGGCCGGTCCAGTCCGCCTGTAGGCCCAGGAGCAGGCGGCGCAGGCCGTCGGGCTGGACCTCCCAGCCCATCGCCGTCCGGGGCAGGCCGCGGGAGAGGCCCTGCACGTCGCCGAGGCCCACGAACGGGTCCGACGTCGCCCGCTCGGCCGGCGCCTCGTGCGGCAGGACGGTGGCGGGGTCCGGGTCCTGCGCGCACACGGCGCCGCCGCAGTAGTAGTTCACGCCCAGGTAGTCGATCGGCGCCGCGATCAGCGCGAGGTCGCCGTCGTGCACCGGGGGCTCGACGCCCACCGCCGCCCACGCTGCCAGGACCTCCGCCGGGTAGGCCCCCTGCAGGGCCGGGCCCAGGAAGACGCCCATCTGCATCGCGTCCTGCAGGCGTGCCGCGACGGCGTCGGCCGGGTGCTCGGCGTGCGCCGGGTCCGTGACGCCCGTGTTGAGCGTGAGGCCGACCGTCGCGTCGGGCGCCCCCCGCAGCAGCTGCACGGCGGTGCCGTGCGCGAGCAGCAGGTGGTGCGTCGCGCTGACGGCCGCCTGCGGCTCCTGGCGGCCGGGCGCGTGCTGCCCGCCCGCGTAGCCGAGGAACGCCGAGCACCACGGCTCGTTGAGTGTGCCCCAGTGCCGCACCCGGTCCCCGAGGGTGTCGCGCACGGCCGTGACCAGGTCGGCGAAGTGCCCGACGACGTCGCGCGACGCCCAGCCGCCCCGGTCCTCCAGCCACTGCGGCAGGTCCCAGTGGTACAGCGTCACCCACGGGGTGATGCCCCGCTCGAGCAGGCCGTCCACGAGGCGCGAGTAGAAGTCGAGGCCCCGGCGCTCCACGCGGCCGGGCTCGGGCACGATCCGCGGCCACGCCGTCGAGAACCGGTACGCGTCCAGGTCCAGCTCCGTCAGCAGCGCCAGGTCGTCCGGCCAGCGGTGGTAGTGGTCGCACGCGACGTCGCCGGTGTCCCCGCCGACGACGGCGCCCGGGACGCGGCAGAACGTGTCCCAGATCGAGGGGGCGCGGCCGTCCGCCGCCGCGGCCCCCTCGATCTGGAAGGCGGCCGTCGCCGCACCCCACACGAAGCCCTGCGGGAAGGCGTTCGTCGGGCTCATCCCTTCACCGCGCCCTGCATGATGCCGGCGACCAGCTGGCGGCCCGCGGCGACGAACAGCACGATCAGCGGGATCACCGAGATCACGACGCCGGCCATGATCAGCGCGGTGTCCTTGAAGAAGCCCGCCTGCAGCAGCTGCAGCGCCACCGGCAGGGTCGGGTTCTTGGTGCCCAGCACGATCGAGGGCCAGAAGAAGTTCGTCCAGGACGCGATGAACGTGAAGAGGAAGAGCATCGCGGCGGCCGGTCGGGCCGCGGGCAGGGCGACGCTCCAGAAGGTCCGGAACATCGACGCGCCGTCGACGCGCGCGGCCTCGACGAGCTCGTAGGGGAGCGCGGACTCGAGGTACTGCGTCATCCAGAAGACGCCGAACGCCGTCACCATGCCGGGCAGGATGACCGCCCACAGGCTGCCGACCAGGCCCAGCTCCCGCATCACGATGAACAGCGGCACGATGCCGAGCTGCGTCGGCACGGCCATGGTCCCGATCACGAAGACCAGCAGGGGCCCGCGGCCCCGGAACCGGAGCTTGGCGAACGAGTAGCCCGCGAGCGTGGCGAACATGACGACCGAGATGCCGGTGGCCGTGGAGACGAGCACCGAGTTGATGATCGCCTGCCACAGGTCGATGTCCGCGTTGAGGACCCGCTTGAGGTTGCTGAACAGCTCGCTGCCCGGGATCAGCGACGGGATCGGGTTCTGGGCGATCTCCGCCGACGTCGACGACGCGAGCAGCACGGTGAAGTACAGCGGGTACGCCGACGCCAGGATGAAGGCGCCGAGCAGCACGTAGGTGAGCCACCGCGGCCGACGGTCCGGCCCGGCGCCCATGGCGCGTGCCCGACGGCGCTCGGCGGACCGGGCGGCGCGGGGCCCCGCGGTCTGCCGGATGACGGGGAGCGAGGGGGCGCTCATCGGGTGCTCCTTCTGCTCGCCAGGCGCGCGCGACGGCCCGCCGGCGACGAGTCGGCCGCGATGCGACGGGTGAGGGAGTGGTTGACCAGGGCGAACACGACGATCACGAGGAACAGCAGCCACGCGACCGCGGCCGCCCGCCCGAGGTTCTTGTTGCGCCAGCCGAGCTCGTACAGGTACAGGGTGACCGTCAGCCACTGGCGGTCGTTGCCGCCCTGGCCGAAGTTGTCGTACATCCGCGGCTCGTCGTAGATCTGCAGGCCGCCGATGGTGGACGTGATGACGACGAAGATCACGGTGGGCCGGATCATCGGGATGGTCACCGAGAAGAACTGCCGAATGCGGGAGGCGCCGTCGATCACTGCCGCCTCGTAGACGTCCTTCGGCACCGCCTGCATGGCCGCCAGGAAGATCAGCGTGTTGTACCCGGTCCAGCGGAAGTTCACCATCGTGGCGATCGCGAGGTGGGCGGGCAGCACCTGGGAGTGCCAGCCGATCGGGTCGACGCCGAGGTGCCCGAGCAGGGCGTTGATCATGCCCGAGTCGTCCGCGAACATCTTCGAGAAGACGAGCGTGACAGCGACGGGCGCGACGACGTAGGGCAGCAGCACGCCCATGCGCCAGAAGGTGCGCGCGCGCAGGTTCGCGTTGAGGAGCGCCGCCAGGACGAGGGCCGCGATGACCTGCGGCACCGAGGACAGCACGAAGATCGAGAACGTGTTGCGCAGGGCCTTCCAGAAGAAGGCCTGGCCGAGCACGTCGGTGAAGTTCTGCAGCCCGACGAACTCGCCCTCGCCGCCGAGCAGGTTCCACTCGTGGAGCGAGACCCAGCCCGTGTAGAGCAGCGGGAACAGCCCCGTGACGGCGAAGACGATGAAGAACGGCGAGATGTAGAGGTACGGCGAGAGCTTGATGTCCCAGCGGCTCAGCCGCTGGCCGAAGCCGATGCGGCGGGTCGCGAGGTCGGGGAGCGAGCCTGATCGCGGCGGTGCGGTCTGGGTGGCCATGCGAGGTCCTTCTTCGAGCGGGCGGGCGTGGCGCGGCAGGGCCGCCGGAAAGGGGAGACCGGCGGCCCTGCCGGGTGTGTCAGCCGATGGCCTTGACGGCCTCGACCCACTTCGACCAGGACGACTCGGGGTCGTCGGTCTTGTCCACGTCGACCCGGTTGATGGCCTGGCCCATGGCGTCGTTGATCTCGAAGTAGTGGGTGCCCTTGTACGGGGACACGCTCACGGCGTCGGCGCGCTCGGCGAAGATCTCACCGATGGGCGCGTTGTTGAAGAACTCGTTGGTGATGCCGGCGAGCTCGGGGGAGTTCTGCGCCTCGACCTGGCTCGGGAAGTTGCCGGTGGTCTTGAAGGCGACGAGCTGCTGCTCGGGGGCGGTCAGCCACTCGGCGAGGGCCTTCGCCTCCTCCTGGTGCTTGGACTGCGTGGGGACGGTGAGGAAGGAGCCGCCCCAGTTGCCGCCGCCGCCCGGGAAGACGGGCGCGACGTCCCAGCCGGTGACGCCCTCGGCGTTGCCGGAGATGACGCCGAGCATCCACGACGGCGCCAGCATGACGGCGAAGCCGTCGTTCTGGAACGCGTTGACCCAGTCCTCGTTCCACTGCTGCAGGCCGGCGGAGAGGTCGGTGTGCGACATGACGGTGTCGTAGAGGTCCCGGACCTCGGGGTTCTCCGTGGCGACGATCTCGTCCGTCTTCGGGTCCTCGTACGCGGCCTCGACCTGGTTGATCATGCCCTGGTAGATGGACTGGCTGGAGTCGAAGAACGGGACGCCGGTGCCGGCGGCCTTGAACTGCTCGCCGACGGCGTAGAAGTCGTCCCAGGTGGCGTCCTTGCCACCGAAGAGCTCGGCGACCTGCGCGCGGTCGGTGGGCAGCCCGGCGGCCTGGAAGAGGTCGGCGCGGTAGGCGATGGCCTCGGGGCCGATGTCGGTGCCGTAGCCGAGCAGGCGGCCGTCGGCGTCCGTGGCCTGAGCGGCCTTCCAGTCCTGCCAGCGGCCCTCGACGGCGTCGGAGGTCAGGTCCACGAACTGGTCGGAGTACTGCATGATCTCGGGCATCCAGTCGACCTCGACGCCGACGACGTCCGCGAGGCCCGAGCCGGCGGCCAGGGAGGTGTTGAACTGGTCGCGGGCCTCGTTGGAGGTCGCGAACTTGTTGTGCTCGATCGTGATGTTCGGGTTCTCGTCCATGTACTGGTCGAGGAGGGCGTCGTAGCCCCACTCGTTGAACGTGGAGATGGTGAGGGTGACCTTGCCGTCGCCGGCGTCGTCGCCGTCGCCGGCAGCCTGGTCGTCCCCGTCGCCGCCGCCGCAGGCGGTCGCGAGGAGCGCGACGGCGGCGACGCTCGCCGTGAGTGTGAGGGCCCGCTTCCTGGTGGTGCGCACTTTCCGACTCCTTCGTCTCGAGGCGGCCGGGACCGCCCGTGTGCCCGTGGCCGGGTCCTGTCGCCCGGCGTCGGCGAAGCCGTCCGAGACCGGGCCGTTGGTGGCATCCGGACGTCTGTGTCCCGCTGGGCTGGGACCGGTCTCATCGCGGTGACGCACACGCTCCCGCCCGCAGGTGTCACGTGTCAACAGCCGTGACCGAACCGTGACGAAGGGCCGGAGCGCGCCCCCGCTCGCCGCGCGTCGGCAGCCGTCCCGGGCGATGCTCGAGTGATGGGGAACCCGACGACGACGAGCGCTCCCGGCCCGGCCCGCGCGGGTGGCGCGCTGCTCGGGGCCCTGAGCGACGCCGTCGCGCGCGTGCGCCACGCCAAGCCCCTGCACCCGCGAGGTGCCGTGCTCGCCGGGCACCTGCGCCGGCACGGCTCGACATCGGGCGCCGCATGGGTCGACGCGACCGGCGACGACGAGGTCCTGGTGCGCCTCTCGCGCGGCGGCGGCCTGCCCGCCTGGTTGCCGGACGTGCACGGCCTCGCGCTGCGCGTGCCGGACGGCGCCGCGACCGCGGACCTGCTGCTCTCCACCACCGGCGCGGGGCCCTGGCTGCGCCACGTCCTGGCCCCGCACCTGGACGCCACCGCCGGGACCTGGACGAGCCTGGTGCCCTACCGCGGTCCCCGCGGGTCGCTCATGATCGGCGGCCGGGCCGTCGAGCGTCGTGCCTTGCCCGCCGACGCCGTGGCCCTCGCCGCCGAGCTCGGCGCGCGCCCGCTGCGCGTCCGGCTGGCGTGGGCGGCGGGGGAGGGGCCGTGGGTCCCGTTCGCCACGCTCGACGTCGGGGGCGCCGCCGGGCCCGCGCTCGATCCCGACGTCCACTTCGACCCGCTGGTGCCGCCGACCGGGCTGGCCCTGCCCGGCTGGGTCGCCGCCCTGCGTGCGCCGGCCTACGCGAGGGCTCGCGCCGTCGTCGGCGGCCCCGCCCCGACCGACCTCGAGGAGGTCTCCCATGAACGCGCGAGCTGATGACGACGGGACCGGCGGCGGACGGTCGGAGAGCAGCGGGCCCCGGGGAGCGCACCCGGACGACGTCCGCCAGGGCCCCGAGAGCACCGCGGGCAGTGCGGCGGCCAAGGTCGACGCGCCCGACCCCGACGACCCGCGCAAGCCGGACTCGCCGCCGGACCTCACCGGCGCCTCCTGGCGCTACGTGCTGCGCAAGACGCTGCGGGAGTTCCAGCTCGACAACGTGACCGACCTCGCGGCCGCGCTGACCTATTGGGCGGTGCTCGCCGTCGCGCCGGCGGTCCTGGCGCTCGTCTCGCTGCTGGGGCTCTTCGGCGACCCGGAGACCATCGTCACGAAGGTGATGGACACCGTCACGAAGATGGCCCCGGGACTGGACCTCGCCACGATCGAGACGCTGGTGAAGGACCTCGCGTCCCAGGACAAGGCGGGCTTCGCCCTGGTGGCCGGCCTGCTCGTGGCGCTCTGGTCGGCGTCGGGCTACGTCAACGCGTTCTCCCGCGCCATGAACCGCATCTACGAGGTGGACGAGGGCCGGCCCATCTGGAAGCTGCGGCCGGTGATGCTGCTGGTGACGCTCGTCGCCCTGGTGCTCATGGCCGTCGTCTGCGCGGCGATGGTGCTCTCCGGACCGGTGGCCGAGGCGATCGGCTCAACCATCGGCCTGAGCGACGTCACCGTGACCGTGTGGAACATCGCCAAGTGGCCGGTGATCGTGGTGCTGGTCGCGCTGATCGTGGCGATCCTCTACTACGCGACCCCGAACGTGCAGCAGCCGAAGTTCCGCTGGATCAGCGTCGGGTCGTTCGTCGCGATCCTGGTCTGGGCGGTGGCGACCGTCGGCTTCGGCATCTACGTCGCCACGTTCGGCAGCTACAGCACGACGTACGGCGCCCTCGCCGGCGTCATCGTGTTCCTGCTCTGGCTGTGGCTGACCAACAACGCGCTGCTCTTCGGCGCCGAGCTGGACGCCGAGCTCGAGCGCGCCCGCGAGCTGCAGGCCGGGATCGAGGCGGAGTCCACCATCCAGCTGCCGCCGCGGGACACGGCAGCCAGCCGCAAGCGTGCCGCGCAGGTCGCCAAGGACGAGGCCGTGGGGCGCGCGCTGCGCCTCTCGGGCGGTCGGCGCTCGCGGCTGCGCGGGCGGGACGCCCGCCGCTGACCTGAGCCGACGCCGTCGCGCGGCCGTCCGCCGGTCCGGTGGCGGGCTCGCTGCCGTGCGGCCACGATGATCACTGTCCGACGAGGAAGGGGATGTCGATGGAGCACTTCACGATCGCGACCGTGGCGGAGCAGAGCCCGGACTTCCGGCGGGTGCTGTGGACCGGCAAGTACAGCCAGCTGGTGATCATGACCATCCCGCCGGGCGGCGAGATCGGCGAGGAGGTCCACGAGGACACCGACCAGCTCCTGACGTTCGTCAGCGGCGTCGGCGAGGCGGTCGTCTCCGGGCAGAAGCGCAAGGTGGCCGCCGGCGACCTCGTGGCCGTGCCCGCCGGCAAGAAGCACAACTTCGTCAACACCGGCGAGAACCCGCTCATCCTCTACACGGTCTACGGCCCGCCGCACCACGCCGCCGACGCCGTGCACGCCACCAAGGAGGAGGCCGACCGGCTGGAGGAGGAGGGTAAGGACGAGCCCCCCACCTGGACGGCCGCCGAGCCGGAGTAGCCGGCCCCGCGCCGTCCGTCCGACCGCCGCTCCACCCGCTCGAGTTCGAGGAAAGGCCGCGAGCTCGAGGCTTTGACGCCTCGAACTCGCGGCGAACCCTCGAACTCGGCGGGGTGGGCTACGCCGGGAGGACGTACAGGTACATCAGCAGGTAGTGCAGCGTGGCCGCGAGGACCACGAGAACGTGCCAGATCTCGTGGAACCCGAACACGCCGGGCCACGGGTTCGGCTTCTCGACGACGAAGATCACGAAGCCGCCGCTGTAGACCAGTCCGCCGGCAGCCATCAGCGCGTACGCCCCGAACGGCAGCGAGGCCCCGGCCCCGGCGAGGAGCACCGGCATCCAGCCGAGCGAGATGTACAGGGTGTTCGTGACGTACTTCGGCAGCGTGCGCAGCAGCGAGCGCGCCACGATCCCGGCGGCCGCGATGACCCACACCGTGCCGAGCACCGCCCAGCCGTAGGTGGACCGGAAGAGCACCAGCACGAGCGGTGTGATCGACCCGGCGATCAGCAGGAACACCGAGTCGTAGTCGAGGGTGCGCAGCACCTCGTTGACCCGCGGGCCGCGATCGAGCCCGTGGTGCAGGGTGCTCGCGACGAACAGCGACAGGACGGAGAACGCGTAGACGCTGAAGCCGACGATCTTCCACGCGTCGCCCTGCGCGCCCGCCTGCGCCACGAGCAGCGCGGAGCCGACCAGCGCGAAGCAGGTCCCGACCAGGTGGGAGACGGTGTTCACGCGTTCGTCGGTGACGTGGACGCTGCCGTCCCTGCTGAGCACCGGCGTCTCCACCTGCTGGCCTCCGCATCCCGCGCGTGACCCGGTCGCCCGGCCGGGCGGCGCACAGC
>JAEWYD010000376.1 GCA_023462275.1 Actinomycetes bacterium | reverse complement strand
GCATACGCCCCAGCAGGCGCTCCCGCCGCGAGCGACTGGCTGACCGTGACGCCGTCGACGGTCGCGGGGCCGGTGGACCACACGGCGCCGTCGGGGCCCTGGACGAGGACCTCCGCCCCCACCGAGGCGGGCGCCGCGGAGAACGTCAGCACCACCTGCGCCGGCGGCGCGTCCAGCACGGCGCCGTCGGCGGGGTCGGAGCCCACGAGGGTGTCGTGCGCGGCGGCCGGTGCGCCTGGCAGGAGCGCCGCGGCCAGGAGGCCGAGGACGACGAGACGGGCCCGGACGCGGCGGCGTCCGCGGGCCGACGCGGGCAGGGGGGCGCCCAGCAGCACGGCTCTCCTCTTCTGGTTCCGGTCCAGGACGACGGGTGTCGGCGGTGGCCGGCGACCCCGACAAAGGTACGCCAGGCGCGCCGAGGGCATGCAGCCCGCGGTCAGCGGTACGGCGTCTCGGGGCTCCACGCGGGCGGCTCGCCCGGCCACGCGAGCACCGGTCCCACGCTCGCGGTCGCGTCCGGCATGACGCGCACGAGGCGGTAGTCGAGGACGTCACCGGTGGCCGGGTCCATGCGCAGCACCGTCATCTCGGCGACGTGGCTGAGCGGTCCGATGGTGGGCTGGTTGAGGGACGCCCCGGCCGTGCTGGACGACACGTAGCGCGCCCCGTGGCCGACCCACAGGGGTCCGATGCGCCGGTGCAGGTGGCCGGAGACCTGCGCCGGGACGCAGCCGCGGTCGAGCGCCGCGTCCCCTGCCGCCGGGTCGTGGACCAGCAGGAGGTCGACGCCGTCGTCGTCCCGACAGGCCGTGTTGGCCAGGCTGGTGCCGAGGTCGGCGAGCGTGCGCGTGCCGGTGAGGCTGGTGCCGGACCCGATCCGGGTGGCCCGCGGGTCGGCGTCGCCGAGGATCCGGATGCCGTCGACGTCCACCACGTCGCCCTCCAGCAGGTCGACGCCGGCCGCGCGCGCCTGCTCGGCGGTGTCGGGCCCGTCGTGGTTCCCGGTCACCGCCACCATGGTCACGCCGTCGGGCAGCACGTCGGTGAAGGCCGTGACGCAGTAGCCCTCGACCGCGCTCCCGTTGATCGTCGTGTCGCCCGCGTTGAGGACGACGTCGACGCCGGCCAGCTCGGTCACCGCCTCGACGGGGCCCGCCATCCCGACGTTGCAGTGCAGGTCGCTCACGACGAGGAAGACGACCGGCTCGGGCGCATCCGCCTCGTCGCCGTGCTTCGCGCCGGGTCCGCCGCCCGGCCAGGGCTGCGTCGCGGCGGCGATCCGCTGGTCCAGGTCGGCGCGCTCGAGCCAGGCCGTGCGGACGGCGTCGGTCGCGGCGGTGTAGAAGCGCTGGTTGTCGCGGTAGGCGTCGACGACGTAGCCGCCGTAGGTGTCGACGACGCCGGCGAGCCGGCCGGTGATGCGCGCACCCTCGAGGGGTGTGCCGTCGAAGACCGCGGAGGAGCGGCCCTCGTGGTGGTCGCCGAGCGGCTCCGCGCTGCTGCCCGTCACGGCTCCGACGACGAGGACCACCGACACCGCGCCCGCCACGGCCACGCCGCGGTGCGGCCGCCAGCGCTCCACGAGCTCGGCCCGCCGCGCGGCGCCCAGGGCGGCGCGTCCGAGGACGACGAGCGCCACGGAGACGGCGAACGCGCCCAGGGTCCGCTGGATCGCGTCGTCGAGGAGTCCGCGCACAGCGGCGTCGACCGACTGCTCGGGGCCGTTGAAGAGCTGGACGTAGCTCTTCAGGTCGGCGGCGAGGGAGTCGAGGGTCGACGCCGCGTTCACGGAGGTGACCTCGCGGGGGATCTCCTGGACGACGACCCGGGCGCCCAGGACCGGCACCGGGGAGTCCATCACGATCGTGCCGAGCGGTCCCAGGTCGACGGTGACCTCGTCGTCGAGCGTCACCTCGTAGCGCGCGGTGTGCGGGCCGAGGGTGCCCCGCGCCGACGCCGTCCCGACACCCCAGGCGGCGCAGGCGAGCAGGAGCAGCAGGAGGCCGGCCGTCCACCGGAGCATGCGGGCGGCCGGGACCGAGCGCTCGGGGCCGGTCCGCGCGGGGGGGATCCGTCTGGCCATCACCTCCTAGCCTCACCCCTTCGCGCGCTCGGGACCACGGACGGCGGGCACAAGCCACCCGTTCGCTCTGAGCGAACACGCACTCAGGACCGCCCAGCGACCGCCCGGGCGCGACCGATCCGCCGGGCGACGAAGACGACGACGGCGGCTCCGATCGCGCCCCCGACCACCCAGTTCAGGAGGTCGCTGTAGCGGCCCACCTCCGTCCACCGGTCGCCGAGCAGGTACCCGGCGAGCACCAGCACGGTGTTGAACGCCGCGCTGCCGAGCGCGGTCAGCAGCGCGAACCTCCCCGCCGTCATCCGGGCGAGACCGGCGGGCAGCGACACGACGCTGCGCACGCCGGGGACGAGGCGACCCGTGAGCACCGCGGTCGACCCGTGCCGACCGAACCACGCCTCGGCGCGTTCCACGTCCGTGTGGTCCAGGAGGGGCAGCCGGTCCAGGAGCCGGCCGAGCCGCGCCGCACCCAGGCGACGGGCCAGGGCGTACAGCACCGTGGCGCCGACGACGGACCCGACCATGGCGCACGCGAGGACCCACCCGAGCCCCATCCGGCCCTGCCCGGCCAGGAATCCCGCCACCGGCAGGACGACCTCGCTCGGGATGGGCGGGAAGACCGTCTCCAGGGCCACGAGCGCGCCCACGCCGACCGGCCCGAGCAGCTCCATCGTGTCCACCACCCACCCGGCCAGGCCGGTGAGCTGGTTCGGATCGGCGGCCACCCACCCAGGCAATCATGACCGGGCGGCACAGGCACCCTGAGGCGTCCGCGGCCGCCCCCCTCAGCCGGAGCCCAGCAGCGCGTCGCGCAACGCGGCCCCCACGCGCGAGCGCCACTGGTCCGGCTCCTCCGCCAGGGCCCGGGTGTGCGCAGCGCCGGCGTGCCACACGGTGACCGCGC
>JAEWYD010000375.1 GCA_023462275.1 Actinomycetes bacterium | reverse complement strand
GCGGGCGGTCCGCGCCCGTCGGGCGGTCCGCGCCCGTCGGGTGGGCCGCGCCCGCCCCCGCCGACGAACGTCCCGCACCGGTCGACCTGGCGCCGGTGACACTCGCCTGACCGCAGCACGCTCAGTTCCTGGAAGGGTCTCTCCGTTGTCCAACGCGCGCGTCATCGTCAACGCCGACATCGCCGGCCCGGCAATCAGCCGGCACGTGTACGGCCACTTCGCCGAGCACCTCGGCACCTGCATCTACGGCGGGTTCTGGGTGGGCGAGGACTCGCCGATCCCGAACGTCGGTGGGATCCGGGCCGACGTGGTGGACGCGCTCCGGGAGCTGAAGATCCCGAACCTGCGCTGGCCGGGCGGCTGCTTCGCCGACGAGTACCACTGGCGCGACGGCATCGGCCCGCGTGAGCAGCGGCCGCGCATGGTCAACACGCACTGGGGCAACGTCGAGGAGAACAACCACTTCGGCACCCACGAGTTCCTCGCGCTGTGCGACCTGCTCGGCGCCGAGCCCTACGTCGTCGGCAACGTCGGCTCGGGCACGGTGCGCGAGATGAGCGAATGGGTCGAGTACCTCACCCGCGCCGGCTCGTCCCCGATGGTCGACCTGCGCCGGGCGAACGGCCGGCCGGACCCGTGGCGCGTGCCGTTCTGGGGTCTCGGCAACGAGCCGTGGGGCGGCGGCGGCAACATGCGCCCGGAGGTGTACGCCGACCTCGCGCGCCAGTACGCGACCTTCTGCAAGAACCACGGCGACAACCGCCTGTACCGGATCGCCGCGGGCGCGTCCGAGGACGACTACGCGTGGACCGAGGCGCTCATGCGCGCCGTCGTGGACATGAAGAACGCGCAGTTCCCGAGCCTGCCGTTCGAGGCCGTCTCCGTGCACTACTACACGATCGGCGGCACCTGGACGGACAAGGGCCCGGCCACCGGCTTCGACGAGGACGCCTACTGGCGCACCATCAGCCGTGCCCGGGCCATCGAGCCGATGCTCCGCCGCCACATGGCGGTCATGGACCGCCACGACCCCGACCGGGAGATCGGCCTCGTCGTCGACGAGTGGGGCACGTGGTGGGACGTCGAGCCCGGCACGAACCCCGGGTTCCTGCACCAGCAGAACACGATGCGCGACGCCCTCGTCGCGAGCCTGCACTTCGACGTGTTCCACCGCCTGGCGGACCGCGTCGTCATGGCGAACATCGCCCAGACCGTCAACGTGCTGCAGGCGATGCTCCTGGCCGACGCCGAGACGGGCAGCCTCGTGCGCACGCCGACCTTCCACGTGTTCGAGATGAGCACCGTGCACCACGACGCGACGTCGGTGCCCGTGCACGTGCACGCCCCGGACGCGCGCCACGAGGTCGAGGGCGCCCCGGTCTCCACGATCTCGGCGTCGGCGAGTGTCGTCGCGGGCCGCTGCCACATCTCGCTGACGAACGCGGACCCCGAGGCGGCCGTCGAGGTCGACGTGGACGTGCGGGGGGCCGCCGTCGGCTCCGTCGACGGGCGCGTCCTGACCGGCGCGGACGTCGGGTCCTTCAACAGCGCGGAGCACCCGGAGGACGTCGTGCCGCGGCCGGTCGTCGGGGTGGCCGGGACGCCGACCGGCTTCCGCGTGACCCTCCCGCCGCACTCGTTCACCGTTCTCGGGGTCGACCTGCCCGGCCTCGCCCTGCTCGACTGAGCCCGTCACCAGGAGGATCCGTGGTCGCCACCGTCGTCGTGCCCGAGCAGCCGACCGGACCGTTGCCGTCGGCCTGGCGCCGCTGCGTCGGCACCGGCCGCATGAACCTGGCGCTGCGCGCCGACTACGTCGAGTCGCTGGCGCGCGTGCAGCGCGAGATCGGGTTCGACCACCTGCGCGGCCACGGCCTCCTGAGCGACGACATGGGCGTCGTGCGGGAGTCGGTGGTCGACGGGCGGGCGCACCGGCGGCACGCGTTCACGTACGTCGACCAGGTGCACGACCGGCTGCTCGCCCTGGGCATCCGGCCGTTCCTCGAGCTCGGCTTCATGCCCGGCGCGCTCGCGTCCGGCGACGCGACGGTGTTCTGGTGGCGCGGCAACATCACGCCGCCGCGCGACATGGGGGAGTGGAGCGCGCTCGTCACGGACCTCGTGCGGCACCTGGTGGACCGCTACGGCGTCGAGGAGGTCCGCCGCTGGCCCATCGAGGTGTGGAACGAGCCGAACCTCGACATCTTCTGGGAGCACGCGGACCGCGAGGCGTACTTCCGGCTCTACGAGGCGACGGCGCGGGCCATCAAGGACGTCGACGCCGGCCTGCAGGTGGGCGGCCCGGCCCTGGCCCCCGGCCCGACCGTGGACGACTGGTGGGGGCCGTTCGCGGAGTACGTGGCGGCCCGGGACGTGCCGGTCGACTTCGTGAGCCGGCACGCCTACGCCTCGCACGAGCCGCAGGAGATCCCGTTCGGGGTGTACCAGGGCTTCCGCGCGCCGTCGGACCTGCTCGACCAGTTCGGGGAGCCCCGCCGCTCGCTCGCGGGCACCCGGCTCGCCGGCCTGCCGGTCCACATCACGGAGTTCAACACCTCCTACATGCCGACCAACCCGATGCACGACACGGCCTACAACGCCGCCTACCTCGCCCCGGTGCTGGCGGCGGGCGGGGACCTCGTCGACTCCTTCTCGTACTGGACGTTCTGCGACGTCTTCGAGGAGCTCGACATCCCGACGTCGTTCTTCCACGGGGGCTTCGGCCTGCTCGGCTACCGGCAGATCGCCAAGCCGACCTTCCACCTGTACGCCTTCATGGCGCGGATGGGCGCCCAGGTGCTCGCCCGCGGCGAGGACCACCTCGTGTGCGCCGACGACGACGGCCGCGTCACCGTGCTGGCGTGGCAGCCGGTGGGCGGGACGGAGGCCGGGCCGGGCGCCGAGCGGCACGAGGTCCGGCTCTCGGTGCCGGTGGCTCGCGACGGCGCGGCGTGCCCGGACGGCACGGGCGTCTTCGTCCAGCGCGAGCGCGTCAACGAGGCCGACGGCAACGCGTTCGCGGCGTGGCGCGAGCTCGGCCGGCCGATGTCGCCGACCGAGCGGCAGCTCGACGTGCTGCGCACGTTCGAGCGCCCCGCGGTCGAGCACGGCCGGCTGACGACGGCGGGCGGGCGCGTCGAGCTCGTCCTGCCGCTGGCGCAGCACGAGGTCACGTTCGTCGAGCTGACGCCGGTGCGGGACACCGTGCACGACGGCCTGGACGACGCGCGCCTGCTCGGCGCGGACCACCCGGCGTTCCGGCCGCTGCACGAGCGCGGCTGACGACGGCGCGGGCGGCGTCCGGCGGGTCGCCGGGCACCGCCCGCGTCGCCCTCAGGTGAGCACGACGAGCTGCTGTGTCGCCCGCGTCATCGCCACGTAGCGGTCCACGGCGCCCGTCGTGCCGTCCCCGAACGCGTCGGGGTCGACGACGACCACCAGGTCGAACTCGAGTCCCTTGGCGAGCTCCGGCGGCAGGACGGCGACGCGGTCCGTCGCGGGGAACGACGGGGCCCCGATGACGGCGGCCGTGCCCGCGGGGTGCTCGGCGAGCCAGCGGTCGACCACCCGACGGACGTCGTGCACCCGCCCGCGGGCCACGGGCACGCCGCTGGTGCGCACGGAGGTCGGCACGTTCGCGTCCGGCAGGGCCGCGCGGATGACGCGCTCCGCCTCGGCCATGACCTCTGCGGGCGTGCGGTAGTTGACGGTCAGCGTCGCGACCTCGACCGGTCCGAGGCCCACGCGGTCGGCGCGCTCGTGCCACGACTCGGAGAACGGGCGCCGAGCCTGGGCCCGGTCGCCCACCACGGTGAGGCTCCGTGCCGGGCACCGGCGCAGGAGCATCTGCCACTCGGCGTCGGTGAGCTCCTGCGCCTCGTCCACCACGACGTGCGCGAACGGTCCGGCCAGTGGGTCGCCGACGGCCCCGGCGTCCGGGTCGGCTCCGACGAGGGCGTCCTGGAGGTCGTCGCCGCGGAGCATCGACATGATCATCAGGTCGGAGTCGTCGGCCGCCACGAGGTCGTCGACCACCGCCTGCAGGCGTTCGCGCTTCGC
>JAEWYD010000374.1 GCA_023462275.1 Actinomycetes bacterium | reverse complement strand
CCCGTAGGACCGCGCGCGGCGGTAGAGCCGGCCGCGTCCGGCGGTGGCCTCGGCGGCGCGCACGGTGACGGGCAGCGGCTCCGTGACGATCCTGCCCAGGCGGCGGCCGCGCCACAGCGCCAGCGCGAGCAGGAGCACGAGGAGCTGCGCCGCGACGATGCCCGCGCCGTCGGGCAGGAGGTCGAAGAGGCCTGGGCCCGCGTTGCCGGCCGCCCCGCCGGCCGTGAGCGACGGGATGTACCACGTCAGGTGCTCGTGGTGCCCGAGCGCCCGCAGGAGCAGGGCGGCGTTGCCCTCCTCGTCGAGGCGGTCGTTGGTCATGAGCGCGGCGTCGCTGATCACCGTGATCGTGCGGGGACCGTCCTGGACGACGGCGTACGCGCCCACACCGCCGCCCGGGAAGCACAGGACGGCGTCGCCGTCGGCCGCGACGATGCCGTCGGCCTCCACGGACAGGCTCTCGGCGGCACTGGCGTCCGGGTCGTCGCAGCCGGCGTCCACGCCGCCGGTGAGCCACTGCCCGGCGTGGTCGAGCCGCCCGTCGGTCAGCTGGGCGAGGTGGTAGCCCACCGGGGAAACGAGGACGAGGTCGGCCTTCGTCTCCCGGAGCGCCGCGACGTCCTCGTCCCACAGCGGGGAGGTGCCAACCACCAGCAGCGTGGTGCCGCTCGTCGCGCGGGACGTCGCCCCGCCGAGCGAGCGTGCGTAGCTGATGTCCACGCCCTGGTCCTGCAGGATCTGGGCGAGGGCGCGGGCGCCGTTCGGCTGGGCGTTGTCCGGCGCGAACGGCGTCGTCGACGTCCGCGCCTGGAGCAGCGACATCAGGCCGACGACGAGCACGAGGACGACGACGACCGTCACCGGCCAGCGCAGGCGCTGCCACCGGGTGCGGGTGCGGACGGCGAGCGTGGTGCTGTCGCCCATCACCACCGTGTCGTGGGCGTCCGTGCGCAGCGTCGTCATGACGGCGCCACCACGTCGTTCTCGGCGGGCGCCGCCGACGAGTGCCGCTCCGGTCGCGTCTGCGCGACCCGGCTGTCGAGCTCACGCAGCCACGCCTCGTCCGCCGCCGTGGCCGGGCGGTCGCCGTAGCAGACGTCGTCGAACAGCCGGCTGGCGCGCCGCAGGTCCGCGGCGCAGGAGGGCAGGGCCTCGGCCGCCTCGGCCGTCGCCTCGTCGGCCGTCCACCCCGGCCGCTCCGCGAGGACAGCCCGCTCCTCGAGGCTGCGCAGGAGGCACCGGAACCGGTCCAGCACGGCCTCGGCCCACCGGCCAGCGGCCGCCGCCGCGTCCGCCGCCGCCCGCAGCTCCGCGGCGGACCGCTCGTCGGCCACGAAGACCTCGACCGACTCCCGCGCCCGCCGCGCCCGCCGGACGGGCCCGGCGATGAAGAGGACCGCGAGCACGCCGATCACCACGGCCACCGTGAGCACGACGGCGGCCGTCCGGGCGTCGAGCCCGGAGAGCGTCGTCTGGGCCTCGTCGAGGCGCTCCTTGAGCCACGTGAGAACCCGCGAGAGCAGGCTCTCGCGCTGGTGGTACACGGGGTCGGCGAGCTCCTCGCGGGCCCAGCGGCGCGCGGTCGCCGAGTCCGGGTCCACGGGGACGTCGGTCACGACAGCGGCGGCGGCGGTCGCGATCGCCGCCCAGGGGCTCGGCACCTCAGAGCGCCCCGGACTCCGTCGCGGCCGCCTCGGCGGCGCGGGAGAGCTGGACGTCCAAGCCCTCCTTGCGGATCCGGACGTCGATGTACTGCAGGGCCACGACGGCAGCGAGGAACACGGCGGGGAGCGCGTACGAGATGGCCTGGCCCACGGACATCACGGCGATGTAGGCGCCGGACGCCGAGTTGGCGAGCAGCACGCCGGCGATGAGCCCGACCGGCACGCTGAGTACCTGGGCGGCGACGCTCGCGATGATCTGGGCGAGCAGGTTGATGCCAAGCAGGCGCCAGAACGAGCCGCGGGTGAGCCGCCAGGCGCGCGCGACCGACGCCCAGGTCCGGCCGTCCTCGAGCATGAGGACGGGCGGCACGAGGAGCGTGCGGACCCAGAACCACACGGCCGCGGCCGCGATCGCGGCCCCGCCGACGAGCGCCGCGGCGACCGCCCCGCCGGCCGACGACGACGCGATGGCGGCCACCAGGAGCACCAGGGCCCCGACGACGACGACGGCGAGCACGGCGAACGCGAGCGTGACGAGCGCGAGGAGGAGGACCCGGCGGCGGTAGCCGCGCCAGAGCTCTGCGACGGTGACCCGCTGGCCGATGACCGAGCGGCTGACCGAGACGGTGAGGACGCCGTTGAGCACGATCGACGCGAGGCTCAGGAACGGCATGAGGGCCTGGGCGCCGAGGCTCGACGAGAGCACGTCGAGGGACTCGGCGCCGTCGACGGTGCCGCCGCTGGACGTGGCGACGTCGCTCAGCCACGAGCTGATCGTGGGCACGAGGAGCCACCAGAGCAGGCCGCCGACCAGGCAGGCGCCGGAGACGACGAGGGCGCTGAAGCCGAACATCACCCGAGGGTTGGCGCGGATGGAGCGGAAGGCGCCGTCGTAGATCTCGCCGAGGCTGAGCGGTCGCAGCGGCACGACGCCGCGCTGGACGGGCGGTGCGACGTACCCCGGCGGCAGCCCGTACTGGGGCTGCCCGTACTGCGGTGGCCCGTACTGCGGCTGCCCGTACTGGGGCTGCCCGTACTGCGGTTGCCCGTACTGCGGTTGCCCGTACTGGGGCTGCCCGTACTGCGGTTGCCCGTACTGCGGTTGGCCGTACTGCGGTTGGCCGTACTGCGGCGGCGCGGGCGGCGCCCCGTAGCCCACGGGCTGGCCGTACGCCGGCCCCCACCCCGGCGCGCCCACGGGGCCGCTGGGACCCGGCGGCGTCGTCGGCTCGATCGGCTCGGTCAACCTCGGCTCCCTGGGGTCATCGGGACGTGACGGCGCTCGCGCCGTCGGCGGGGCCATCGTGCCACGCCACGCCGTGCCGCGTGGGCAGCACGGTCCGTGCACGGGCCCCTTCCGGGGTGACACGATGGGCCGCATGAAGGGTCGGATCCTGGTGGTCGACGACGACGTCGCCCTCGCCGAGATGATCGGCATCGTCCTGCGCTCGGAGGGCTTCGAGCCCTTGTTCTGCGCCCACGGCGACGAGGCCCTGGAGGCCTTCCGCAGCGGGCAGCCGGACCTCGTGCTCCTCGACCTCATGCTCCCGGGCAAGGACGGCACGGAGATCTGCCGCCTGATCCGGGCCGAGTCGGGCGTGCCGATCGTGATGCTGACCGCCAAGAGCGACACGGTCGACGTCGTGCTGGGGCTCGAGTCGGGCGCCGACGACTACATCTCGAAGCCCTTCAAGCCGAAGGAGCTGATCGCCCGCATCCGGACCCGCCTGCGCCGCACGGACGAGCCGACGCCGGAGCACCTCACGATCGGCGACCTCCAGATCGACGTGACCGGGCACCGGGTGTCCCGGGACGGCCACAACATCCCGCTGACGCCGCTCGAGTTCGACCTGCTCGTCGCCCTGGCGCGCAAGCCGTGGCAGGTCTTCACCCGTGAGGTCCTGCTGGAACGCGTCTGGGGCTACCGGCACGCGGCCGACACCCGGCTCGTCAACGTCCACGTCCAGCGCCTCCGGTCCAAGATCGAGCACGACCCGGAGCACCCGGAGATCGTGCTCACGGTTCGCGGCGTCGGGTACAAGGCAGGTCCCGGGACCTCGTGACCGATCGGCTGCTGCACCAGCGCCTCGCGCCTGTCCGCGACCGGGCCCGGCGCGCGTGGCGGCTCGTCTCGGGGCCCGTGCGCCGCCTCGCCGCCCGGTGGAGCGGCTCCCTGCAGATCCGCGTCGTCACGTCGGCGCTGGTCATCGGCATGGTGGCTGTGCTCGGCATGGGCGCCTACCTGTCCGACTGGATCCGCGACGGGCTCTACGAGCAGCGCCGGGAGCAGCTGCTCGAGGACTCCGCGCGCGCCGCGGCGCAGGCGCAGGCGACGTTCGAGAACTCGACCGCGACCGAGGGTCCGGAGATCGACGCGATGTTCGGCGAGGTCGTCCGGAGCCTGCAGTCCAGCAGCGGGGGCAGCCGGGACGTCTTCCTCCTGCGCACCCCGGGGAACGTCACGACGCGGCCGGTCACCGACCGGTCGACGGCGCCGGAGCTGCGCCAGCTCATCCCGCCCCAGCTGAGCGACGCCGTCCGCTCGGACGACAAGCAGTACTCGGTGCCCGTCGGGCTGCCCCGGCCCGACGGCGGCGTGGATCCGGGCCTCATCGTCGGGTCCACGGTCTACGTGCCGATCGCCGGCACCTACGAGCTCTACCTCATGTACTCGCTCGCGCCCGAGCAGGCCACCCTCTCGTTCATCCAGCGGGTGCTGGGCGTCTCCGCGGTCGGCCTGGTAGCGATGCTGGGCGCGATGACGTGGCTCGTGACCCGGCAGGCGGTGCAGCCCGTGCGCACGGCCGCGCGGGTCGCGGAGCGGCTCGCCGACGGCCACCTGGCCGAGC
The DNA here is from genome assembly GCA_023462275.1 of Actinomycetes bacterium. GTDB lineage: Bacteria > Actinomycetota > Actinomycetes > Actinomycetales > Cellulomonadaceae > Actinotalea. Next base: position 3,087 of record JAEWYD010000374.1, on the reverse strand, counting down.
GGATGACGGTGCGGGGCAAGGACGAGATGGCGACCCTCGCGCGTTCGTTCAACGAGATGGCCGAGAGCCTCCAGCTGCAGATCCGGCGGATGGAGGAGCTGTCGCGGCTCCAGCGCCGGTTCGTGTCCGACGTGTCGCACGAGCTGCGCACGCCGCTCACCACCATCCGGATCGCCGCAGAGGTGCTGCACGAGGCGCGCGGCGACCTCGACCCGGCCGCGGCCCGGTCCGCGGAGGTCCTCAGCGGCCAGCTGGACCGCTTCGAGGCGCTGCTCGCCGACCTGCTGGAGATGAGCCGGTTCGACGCGGGCGCCGCCATGCTGGACGCCGAGCGGCGCGACGTGCGCGACGTCGTCGTCCGCGCCGTCGACCAGGCCAGCGCGCTCGCCGGCCGGCGGGGCGTCTGGCTCGACGTCGAGCTCTCCGACCGCCCGGCGGTCGCCGACATCGACCCGCGCCGGGTGGAGCGGATCCTGCGCAACCTCCTGGTGAACGCCATCGAGCACGCCGAGGGCAACCCGGTCCAGGTGCGGGTGGCGAGCGACCAGCGCGCCGTCGCCCTCGTCGTCCGGGACCACGGCATCGGCATGACGCCGGAGGAGGCGGACCACGTCTTCGACCGCTTCTGGCGGGCGGACCCGGCACGCGCCCGCACGACGGGCGGCACGGGCCTCGGCCTCGCGATCTCGCTCGAGGACGCGCACCTGCACGGCGGCTGGCTGGAGGTCTGGGCCCGGCCCGGCCGCGGGGCCAGCTTCCGCGTCACGCTGCCCCGGCGGGCGGGCATCACCCTGACGTCCTCGCCGCTGCCGCTGGTCCCCGACGACCCGGCGGTGCCGGACGCCGCGGTCGCCGTGCGCGTGACCGCCGCGGCGGACCCCACCTCCGTCCCCGACCTCGACCGGCTGGAGGCCTGATGCGCGTCCGGGAGCACGTGGGTCTGCTGGCCGTCGGGTGCGCGGCGGTGCTCGCCCTCGCCGGGTGCATGGGCATCCCGACGTCCGGGCCCGTGGAGGGCGGCGACGTCGTCGTCCCCGAGCCGGAGAACGCCATCCCGATCCCGTCCGGACCCACCAAGGGCATGTCGGCCGAGGGCATCGTCAACGGCTTCCTCGCGGCCGCGGCGGCCGGCGTCTACGACGACTTCGAGACGGCCAAGACGTTCCTGACGGCGTCGGCCGCGCAGAAGTGGCGCCCCGAGGCCGCGACGACGCTCTACCTCACCCAGGACCCGGCCGTCACCGTCACGGAGGAGGACCGGTCCGCCTCGGTCACCGTCGAGCCCGTGGCGACGGTGGACGACGCCGGGCGCTACACCGAGGAGGCGGAGGGCGCGTCCCTGCAGCTGGCGCTGACGATCGCCCAGGTGGGCGGGGAGTGGCGGATCTCCCGCGTGCCCGACGGCGTGCTCATGAGCCTGAACAGCTTCCAGGGCGCGCACCGGCCCGTCCGCGTCTACTTCGCGAGCCCGGACGGCCGCCAGCTCGTCCCCGAGCAGCGCTGGTTCCTGGCGTCCCGCCTGGTGCCGGAGGCCGCGAAGGCGCTCGTGGACGGCCCGTCGCCGTGGCTGCGCGACGGCGTCACCACGGGCGTGCCCGACGGCGTCCGGCTCCTCTACTCCGGCGTGACGCTGGAGGACACGGCGTTGACGGTGGGCCTCGCGTCGGACATCGGCGCCGCCCCGGACGTCGCGCAGCGCAACCTGCTGCAGGCCCAGCTCGATGCGACGATGGCCAGCACGAACACCGGCGTCACGGACATCAAGGTGACGATCAACGACTCGCCGTGGGAGACGAGCGGCGTCCCCGACCTGGTCGTGGACCCGGCGCCCAAGGGCGGGCCCTACGTGCTGACGCACGACGAGGCGGGCACGGTGGTCCTCGCCGAGGTCTCGGACGGCAAGGTGGTCCCCGTCGCGGACGCGGCCCCGCTGGCGGGGCTCGTCCCGAGCAGCCCGGCGGTGAGCCAGGACGGCACGGTCCGCGTGGTGCTGGACGCCGGTCGGCGGCTGGTGCTCGTCCCACCGGACGCCGGCGAACCGCGCGTCCTGCTCGAGGGCCAGTCGCTCCTGGCGCCGTCGGTCGACCGCTTCGACTGGGCGTGGACGGGTGAGCGGACGTCGGCCGGGACGCTGACGGCGGTCTCGCCCGACGGCGAGCGGGTGGACGTGGGCGCGGCCTGGCTGGCGGACCGCCAGGTCCGCTCGGTGCGCGTCGCGAGGGATGGCGCGCGCGCGGCGGTCGCCTACCAGAACGCCGACGGCCGGTCGGTCGTCGAGGTCGCCGCCGTCGTCCGGGACGCGAAGGGTCGCCCGCAGCGGTTGAGCGACGACCGGCTCGTGGTGGGCGCGTCGCTGTCGGATGTCACGGAGGTCTCGTGGCTCGACGAGACGTCGCTCGCCGTCCTCGGCGTCGGCAGCATGGGTCCGGGCGCGAGCGCCTACGTCGTCCCGCTCGGCGGCCCGACGGAGGGCAAGGCCGCGCAGCCCGGGGTGGTGAACATCGCTGCCATGCCCGACCGGCTCTACGTCGCGGACGAGGACGGGGTCCTGCTGCGCTTCCAGCTGAACACCTGGGCGGAGGTCGCCGACGACGTGCGCGACCCCGCTTTCGCCGGCTGACGACGTCGGCCCGGCAGCCGGCCTGTGGAGGGCGGTCGCCGTCGGGCCGCCTGGGGACGGCGTCGGGTCGCGGCTCGGGGTGCGCAAGGCTCGCGGCGTGGTCGCGCGTGCGTGCACGGGGGAGATGGTCCGCCAGGCGGGCCGCGAGCTCGCGCGCCTCGTGGTGCCCGTGGAGTGCCCCGGGTGCGGGCTGCCCGACGAGGTCCTCTGCGCGGCGTGCGCCCGCGCGCTGGACGGGTCGGTCCGTCGCTGCGAGGCAGACGCGCCACGTCTGGACCGACTCGACGGCGTGGCGCCGCTGCCGGTCTGGGCGGTCGCCCCGTACACGGGAGCGCTGCGCGGTGTCGTGGTCGCGTGGAAGGACCGGGGGCGCCTGGACCTCGGACCCGCGCTGGGCCGGGCCGCGCGGCGCCTCGGCCGCGAGGTGGGTGACGCGCTGGGACCGTGGCCGCCGCAGGCGGGGACCG
>JAEWYD010000373.1 GCA_023462275.1 Actinomycetes bacterium | reverse complement strand
GCGCGGACCCTGGCCGGGCGGCGCCGAGCGGCTGCCCGGCAACGCGCTCCTGACCGTCCCCGGCTGCGACAGCGAGCTGCTCCTCTTCCTCCTGGACGAGCGGGGCATCGCGGCGTCGGCCGGGTCCGCGTGCCAGGCCGGCGTCACGCAGGTGTCGCACGTGCTGCTCGCGATGGGCGTCCCGGCGGTCGAGGCGCGCGGGGCGCTGCGGCTGACGCTGGGCCGTACGAGCACGGCCGACGACGTCGATCGGCTCGTCGCCGCGCTGCCCGAGGTCGTGGCCCGCGCCCGTGCCGCGGGGCGGTCCTGACCCGCACGTACCCTGGACCGGTGCGCGTGCTGGCGGCCTTGTCGGGCGGGGTGGACTCCGCCGTGGCCGCCGCGCGGGCGCGTGACGCGGGGCACGACGTCGTCGGCGTGCACATGGCCCTGTCCCGCACGCGGGACCAGTTCCGCACCGGCTCGCGCGGCTGCTGCTCGATCGAGGACGCCGGGGACGCGCGGCGCGCGGCCGACGTGCTCGGCATCCCGTTCTACGTGTGGGACCTGTCCGAGCGGTTCGAGGAGACGGTGGTCGCCGACTTCCTCGCGGAGTACGCGGCGGGCCGCACGCCGAACCCGTGCGTGCGGTGCAACGAGCACATCAAGTTCGCGACCCTCCTCGACCGCGCGGTGGCCCTCGGGTTCGACGCCGTGTGCACCGGCCACTACGCGCGCGTCGTCGTCGCCGAGGACGGGGCGCGCTCGCTGCACCGGGCGCGGGACCTCGCGAAGGACCAGTCGTACGTCCTGGCGGTGATGGGGCCCGATCGCCTGGCGCGGGCGATGTTCCCCTTGGGGGAGGCGGAGTCGAAGGCGGCGGTGCGTGCCGAGGCCGCAGCGCGCGGCCTCGGCGTCTCGGCGAAGCCGGACTCCTACGACATCTGCTTCGTGGCCGACGGCGACACCCAGGGCTTCCTGCGCGCGCGCCTCGGCTCGCAGCCCGGCGACGTCGTGGACACGGCGGGCGCCGTCGTCGGGCACCACGACGGCGCGTACGCCTACACGGTGGGGCAGCGGCGCGGGCTGCGGCTGGGCCGGCCCGCGCCGGACGGGCGGCCCCGCTACGTCCTGGACGTGCAGCCGGTCACCAACACGGTGGTGGTCGGGCCGGGGGAGGCCCTGGACGTGCGGGAGCTGCGCGGGCAGGACGCGGTCTGGTTCGACCGGCCGGCCGACGCGCGGCCGTGCACCGCCCAGGTGCGCGCGCACGGGGCCGCCGTGCCGGGCGTCGTGCGCGCGACGCGCGGCGCCGACGGGGCGGACGGGATGGTCGTCAGCCTCGACGAGCCGGTGCGGGGCGTCGCGAGCGGGCAGTCGCTCGTCGTGTACGCCGGTGACCGCGTGCTGGGTCACGCGACGGTCGCGGAAGCGTCCGGCGTTCCCGGTGCGTGCTGACCGCGCGCGCAGTGATCGTCCGGAGTGATCGGGGCGGTGATCCCGGGCGGCGCGGTGTCGGCGGGTCGCGCCATGATGGGCGCGTGACCGAACTCGACGCGCCGCCGCCCGACCTGCACCCGGACGACATCGGGCTCGACGAGGCGGGCGCACGCCGGCGCTGGACGGACCTCGCGGAGGAGATCCGCGAGCACCAGTTCGCCTACTACGTGCGCGACGCGCCCACTGTCTCCGACGCCGAGTACGACCTCCTGATGCGGCGCCTCTCGGCGCTCGAGGAGGCGTACGAAGAGCACGGCCTGCGCACGCCGGACTCGCCCACGCAGGTCGTGGGCGGCACGTTCAGCACGGACTTCGCGGCGGTCGACCACGTCGAGCGGATGCTGAGCCTGGACAACGCGTTCTCGCTCGACGACGTCGCCGCCTGGGTGGAGCGGGTGGAACGCGACCTGGAGGGCGCGGGCGACGTGCACTACCTGTGCGAGCTGAAGATCGACGGGCTCGCGATCGCCCTGCTGTACGAGGACGGGCGCCTGACGCGTGCGGCCACGCGGGGTGACGGCCGCACGGGGGAGCTCGTGACGGAGAACGTGCGGACCATCGCGGGTATCCCGCACCGGCTCACGGGCGACGACGTGCCGCGCCAGATCGAGGTGCGCGGCGAGATCTACTTCCCGGTGGCGGACTTCGAGGCCCTGAACGCCGCGCGGGTCGCGGCCGGCGAGGCGCCGTTCGCCAACCCCCGCAACTCCGCGGCCGGGTCGCTGCGGCAGAAGGACCCCCGGGTCACGGCGACGCGGCCACTGCGGCTGCTGTGCCACGGCATCGGCGGCCTGGAGTGGGCGGGCCACGAGAGCGCGACCTCCCGGCAGTCGGAGACGTACCGCCTGCTCGCGTCCTGGGGGCTGCCGGTCTCCGAGCGCGTCCGGGTGGTCGACGGCCTGGACGGCATCCGCGCGATGATCGAGTACTACGGCGAGCACCGCCACGACGTCGAGCACGAGATCGACGGCATCGTGATCAAGGTCGACGAGGTGCCGCTGCAGCGGCGGCTGGGCGCCACGTCCCGCGCGCCGCGCTGGGCCATCGCCTTCAAGTACCCGCCGGAGGAGGTCAACACCCGGCTCCTCGACATCAAGGTGGGCATCGGGCGGACCGGGCGCGCGACGCCGTACGCCGTGATGGAGCCGGTGCGGGTGGCGGGCTCCACGGTGCGGCAGGCGACCCTGCACAACCGGGATGTCGTCCGGGCGAAGGGCGTGCGGATCGGCGACGTCGTCGTGCTCCGCAAGGCGGGGGACGTCATCCCGGAGATCGTGGGGCCGGCCCCCCGCGCGGCCGACGACGACGTGCCGCGGCGCGAGTTCGAGATGCCGGCGGAGTGTCCCGAGTGCGGGACGACCCTGCGGCCGATGCGCGAGGGCGACGTCGACCTGCGGTGCCCCAACGTGCGCAGCTGCCCCGCGCAGGTGCGGGGCCGCGTCGAGCACATCGGGTCCCGGGGCGCGCTCGACGTCGAGGCGCTCGGCGAGGTCACCGCGGCCGCGTTGACGCAGCCCGAGGTCCCCGAGACGCCGCCGGTGGTGAACGAGGCGTTCCTTTTCGACCTGGTCGGCTACCCGGCGGACGCGGACGCTGCGACGCGCGAGCGAGTGCGGGCCGCGAGCCTGGAGCGGCTGGCACAGGTGGAGGTCGTGGTGCGGGACCCGGAGACAGGGGAGCCGCGCGCCGACGACGACGGCGTCGTGCGGCGGCGGGCGCCCTTCCGACGCTCCCTCAAGCACACGAAGGCGCAGGTGGCCGCGGCGGCGGCCGAGGGGCGGACGCTGCCCGACTGGGCGCCCTCGACGGCGGCGCTCACGCTGCTCGACGAGCTCGACGCGGCCAAGGCGAAGCCGTTCTGGCGGGTCCTGGTGTCGCTGAGCATCCGCAACGTCGGTCCCACGGCGGCTCGCGCCATCGCCGCTCGCTTCGGGTCGATGGCGACGCTGCGGGAGGTGCTCGACGGCGACCGGGCGGCGGCCGTGGCGTCCCTCGCGGAGGTGGACGGCGTCGGGCCGGTCATCGCGGAGTCCCTCCTCGACTGGTACGCCGAGGACTGGCACCGCGACGTCCTCGACCGCTGGGCGGCGGCGGGTGTGCTGATGCGCGACGAGTCCGGGGCCGCGGTGGAGCGCACGCTCGAGGGCCTGACGGTCGTGGTGACCGGTTCGCTGGAGGGCTTCTCGCGCGACGGGGCGAAGGAGGCGATCATCGCCCGCGGTGGCAAGGCGGCGGGCAGCGTCTCCAAGAACACCGACTTCGTCGTCATCGGTGAGAACGCGGGCTCCAAGGCCGACAAGGCGGCCGAGCTCGGGCGACCGATCCTCGACGAGGCGGGGTTCGTGCGGCTGCTCGCCGGTGGTCCGGGCGCCGTGGCTGGGCCGGCGGCCGGCGGCCCCGCGACGGTGCCGGACACGACGGAGCCGGACACGACGGAGCCGGACACGACGGCGCCGGACATGAGCGTGCAGGACACGACGGAGCACGACGTGACGGAGGAGGACCAGTGACGGTGCACGTGCGGGTGGCCGAGGCGGCGGACCTGGAGGTCCTCGGGCACCTCACGGCCGACGCGTACCTCGCGGACGAGCTGATCGAGCCCGGCCACGCCTACCTCGACGAGCTGCGCGACGCCGGCGGCCGCGCGCACGAGGCGGCGGTGCTCGTGGCCGTCGACGACGGTCGCGTGGTCGGGACCATCACGCTGGCACCGGCGGGGTCGCCGCTGGCCGAGATCGCGGGACCGAACGAGTTCGAGCTGCGCATGCTCGCGGTGGACCCGGCCGCGCGCGGCCGGGGCGTCGGCGAGCTGCTCATGCGGGCGGCGATCGAGCGAGGCATCGGGTGGGGCGCGCACGCCGTCGTCCTCACCACCATGCCCGAGATGCTGACCGCGCAGCGGCTGTACGAACGGATGGGGCTGCGCCGCACGCCGGAGCGCGACTGGGCGGGCGACACCGGCACGACGTTCCTGACGTACGTCGCCGAGGCGCCGGAGGGCGCCCGATGAGCGGGGGCGGCCCGGCGGCCGCGCTCGGCGGGGAGGTGGAGCCTGTCGTCGCCCCGGGTGCGGCCGTCGAGGTGGCGACGTGGCGGCCGCTCGAGGTGGTCGACGTCGACGGGTGGTCCGTCGGCCTGAGCGGTGGTTTCACGCGACGGGCGAACAGCGCCGTGCCGTGGGCCGAGCCCGCCGACGCCGACGCGGCGATCGCCGGGGTCGAGGACGTCTACCGGGCACGCGGGTTGCCGCCCCGGTTCCGGGTCTGCGCGGCGGCCCGCCCAATGGACCTCGACGCCCGGCTCGCGGCCCGCGGCTACCGTGCGGTCGCCACGGCCGACGTGATGGTGCGCCCCATGCC
>JAEWYD010000372.1 GCA_023462275.1 Actinomycetes bacterium | reverse complement strand
CGCCAGGAGCGCCCGGGGCTCGAGACCGGCGTCCTGCGTCGGCGGCGTGAGGCCCACGTACAGCGCGCCGCCAGCGCCGCCCACCTGGACGTACGTCGTCGTCTGCGCCTCGGCGGCGCGCACCCCCGGCACCGCGGCGACGGCGCGCGCGTCCGCCTCGGTGAGGCCGTCGCCGTCGAGCACGAGGTCCGCCTGGGCGTACTGCGCGGTCACCGCGGCGTACGCCGTGCGCGTCATGACGTCACCCGCGAGCAGCGTCACCGTGACGAACGCGCTGCCCAGCCCGATGGCGACGCCCGCGGCCGCGAGCCGGCCGGGGCTCCGGCGCATCTGGGCCACCGCCAGCCGCCACATCAGGCGGTCACCTCGTCCAGCGAGCGCAGCGCGTCCAGCCCGGCGAGGACGGACTCCGGCGTCGGGTCGGTGATGTCGCCGGCGATCCGGCCGTCGGCGATGAGGACGACGCGGTCGGCGTAGGCCGCCGCGGACGGGTCATGGGTGACCATGATCACGGTGCGGCCCAGCTCGCGCACCGACCGGCGCAAGAAGCTCAGCACCTGCGCCCCGGCGCGCGAGTCGAGGTTGCCGGTGGGCTCGTCGGCGAACACCACGTCCGGCTTGGCCACGAGCGCGCGGGCGATCGCCACGCGCTGCTGCTCGCCGCCGGACATCTCGCTGGGCCGGTGGTCGAGGCGGCCGCCGAGCCCGAGGGTCGCCACGAGGGTGTCCAGCCAGTCCTGGTCCACCGCCCGGCCCGCCATCTCGAGCGGGAGGGTGATGTTCTGCACCGCCGTGAACATGGGGAGCAGGTTGAAGGACTGGAAGACGAAGCCGACGCGCTCGCGGCGCAGGCGCGTCAGCGAGCGGTCGTCGAGGCCCGTGGTCGCCGTGTCGCCGATGAGCGCCTGGCCCGACGTCGCGGAGTCGAGGCCGGCGAGCAGGTGCATGAGCGTCGACTTGCCGGAGCCCGACGGCCCCATGATCGCCGTGAACGCGCCGGCGTCGAAGTCGACGTCGACGGCGTCGAGGGCGCGGACGGCGGACGGGCCGCTGCCGTACACCTTGGTCAGGCCGCGTGCGCGGACGGCGGGAACGGGGGTGGTGTGCACGTCTCCTCCTCGGGTCGGCCCCGACGCTACGGGCGGCTTCCGCCCGACGGCGTCTGGCCCCGGCATGGTCCCGGCCGGACCGCCGTCATCCCCTGGTCGGAGCGGGGCGCCGACCAGCGGACCAGCCGTCGGGCGGGGGTCAGGCCCCGGGGCGGACCAGGCCGCTCTCGTAGGCGACGACGACGGCCTGCACCCGGTCGCGTGCGCCGAGCTTGGCGAGGATGCGGCCGACGTGCGTCTTCACCGTCGCCTCGGCCACGAACAGGTCCCGGCCGATCTCGGTGTTCGAGCGGCCGCGCGCCATGAGGACCAGCACCTCGCGCTCGCGCTCCGTCAGCTCGGCGACGCCAGGGTGCTGGGCGCGGGCCTCCAGGTCCGGCAGGGCGGTGACCAGGTGCTCCATCAGGCGCCGCGTGGACGACGGCGCGATGACGGCGTCGCCGGCGTGGACGGTGCGGATGGCCGCCAGCATCTCCTCCGGCGGGGCGTCCTTGAGGAGGAACCCGCTCGCGCCCGCCTTGATGGCCGAGAGGACGTACTCGTCGAGGTCGAACGTGGTCAGCACGATGACCTTGGGCGCCGGGTGGCGGCCGGGGGTCGCGTCGGAGGTGAGCCGCGCGGTGGCGGCGAGCCCGTCCATCTCGGGCATGCGGACGTCCATGAGCACGACGTCGGTGGCGACGACCGCGAGGCGGCGCAGCGCCTCCGCGCCGTTGCCCGCCTCCAGGACCACCTCGAGGTCGGGCTGGGAGTCGATCACCATGCGGAAGCCGGCCCGGACGAGCTGCTGGTCGTCGACGAGCGCGACGCGGATGGTGCCGTCCTGGGGGGTGCTCATGGTGTCTCCGGTCGTGGCGGTGTGGCGGGCAGGGGCGGGAGGGGGATCTCGGCGCGCACGCGGAACCCGCCGCCCGGCCGCGGGCCCGCCGTGAGCGTGCCCCCCAGCATCGCGGCGCGCTCGCGCATGCCCAGGACGCCCTGGCCGGCGCCGTCGGACTCCGCGGCGGCGCCGCGCCCGTCGTCGCTGACCTCCAGCACGAGCGAGGCGGCCGACCACTGGAGCAGCACGGTGGCGGTCGGGTCCGGCCCGGCGTGCTTGAGGACGTTGGTGAGGGACTCCTGGCAGATGCGGTAGACGGTGAGCCCGGTGCCCGGCGGGAGGGTGCGCGGGGTGCCCATGCGCACCAGGGAGACGCGCACACCGCTGTCGCGGACCTGCGCGACCAGCGTCGCGACGTCGGCCACCGCGGGCTGGGGCACCAGGGAGCCGACCGCCGGCGTCTGTCCGGTGGCGGTGCCCACCGCGGGCGTCTGGCCCGTCCCCGTCCCCGGCTCGGGGCCGTCGGCGGCCGGGCGGAGCACGCCGAGCAGCCGGCGCATGTCGGCGAGAGCCGCTCGGCCGGTCTCGGCGATCGTGCCGAGCGACCGCTCGGCGGCCCGGGGGTCGGACGCCGCGGCGTACCGGCCGCCGTCGGCCTGGGCGATGATCACGGACAGAGAGTGGGCGACGATGTCGTGCATCTCGCGCGCGATGCGGGCCCGCTCCGCGGCGGTCGCGATGCGCGCCTGCTGGTCGCGCTCGACCTCCAGCCGGTGGGCGCGGTCGACGAGCGCGTCGATCGCCACCCGCCGGGACCGCCGGACGAGGGCGAACGCGAACGTCGTCAGCGCGAGGAGCGCGAGGGCGAACGCGATCGCGAGCCCGCCCTCCGGCGTCGTCGACTGGCGCACGACGAGGTCGACGCCCACCAGCCCCGAGCCGGCGATCGCGCCGACCGCCGCCGTCCGGTACGCCCAGCGCGGCCCGTGCACGGTGACGGAGTACAGGGCCACCAGCACGAGCAGGTCGGCCGGCAGGAGGATCTCGACGCCGAGCACCACGAGGTGGACGAGCCCGACGGCGTACGTCGCGGCGGCCGACAGCACCGGGCGGGCGCGCCGCCAGGCGAGCGGCACGACCAGCGCGAGGGCCACGAGCCGGGTGACCGACGACATGGACCCGTAGAACAGCTCCGTGGCCGTCGGCACGACGACGATGCCTGCGGCCACGGCGATGGCGGCGTCGACGGCGAAGCGGTGGGTCTCGTCCCACGCGCCGACCCGCTCCCACCACCGCACCCGACCAGGGTAGGGGCGCCGCGCGCCACGCCTCGTCCGGCCACGGGGCGACCGCGGCGCGCGCGGCGTCCACCCCGGGGACGACGCGCCCCCGAGGGCCCCCGGGCGGACGGGTCGCCTGTGGCAGCATGAGCGCATGACGAGCGTGCTCTTGGCGGAGGATGACCCCACCATTGCCGAGCCGTTGGCCCGGGCGCTCGGTCGCGAGGGGTACGACGTCGTCGTGCAAGGGACGGGTCAAGGCGCGATGGGCGCCGCCCCCGGTGCGGACCTGCTGATCCTCGATCTCGGGCTGCCCGACATGGACGGCCTCGACGTCGCGCGCTGGGTGCGCGGCCGCGGGCTGGCGACGCCGATCCTCGTGCTGACGGCGCGTGCCGACGAGGTGGACCTCGTGGTCGGGCTCGACGCCGGCGCCGACGACTACGTGACGAAGCCCTTCCGCCTCGCCGAGCTGCTCGCGCGCGTCCGGGCGCTGCTGCGGCGCACCCAGCCCGAGGGCTCCGAGGGCGACGAGCTGACGGCCAAGGACGTGCGGATGGACCTCGCGGCCCACCGCGCCTTCCAGGGCGACCGCGAGCTGCACCTGACGGCGAAGGAGTACGACCTGCTGCGGGTGCTCGTCCGCGAGGCGGGGGCCGTCGTGTCCCGCGAGGGGCTCATGCGCGAGGTGTGGGACACGGACCCGACGGGCTCCACGAAGACGCTCGACATGCACGTCTCGTGGCTGCGCCGCAAGCTCGGCGACGACGCGAACGACCCCCGCTACATCTCGACGGTGCGGGGGATGGGCTTCCGGTTCGAGACCGGCCCGCGCTGACGTGCGGCGCCGCGTCCTGCAGGCGACGATCGCGGCCGTCACGGTCGCCGTCGTGCTGCTGGGCATCCCGCTGGCCTTCTACGGCGCGCGCCTCGTGCGCGACAGCGAGCTGCGCCAGCTCGCCGACCGGGCGGCGGCCCTCGGGCGGCAGGTCGAGGCGCGCCTGACGCTGGACCGCCCGCTCACGGAGGAGATGCTCGAGCCCTACGTGGGTGGCGGGGACAGCGCGTCCGCGTCCGTGTCGGTGGTCGGGCCCGACGGCACCCGGATCCAGGCTGGGAACCCGGTCGAGGGGCGCGCGTACTCGGAGGTCGTGCGCACCGACTCCGGGGCCGTCGTCCTGCTCTCCGTCTCCTACTGGGACGTTTTCTGGCAGTCGTCGCGCGCCGTCGCGCTGGTCGTCGTCGCGTCCGTCGTGGCGTTCGCCGCCGGCATCGCCATGGCCCTCTGGCAGGCGCAGCGCCTGGCCGCGCCGCTCGTCTACCTCGCAGCGAGCGCGGAGCAGCTCGGCTCCGGGCAGGTGCGGCCGCGCCTGGAGCCCTCGGGGGTCGAGGAGATCGACCTGGTTGCGGCGGAGCTCGCCCGCAGCGCGGACCGCCTCGCGGGACGGCTGGCGGCCGAGCGGCAGTTCGCGGCGGACGCCTCCCACCAGCTGCGCACGCCGCTCACGGCGCTGTCCATGCGCCTGGAGGAGATCACGATGACCACCGAGCGCGAGGAGGTCCGCGAGGAGGCCCGGATCGCCCTCGAGCAGGTGGAGCGCCTCGTCACCGTCGTGGACGACCTGGTGCGGCGGTCCCGCCAGGCGCAGGGGGGCACCACCGAGGCCGTGCACCTGGCCCACGTGCTCCACCAGCAGGAGGAGGAGTGGGCGCCGACGTACGCGCGCGCCGGCCGCACGCTGGCGGTCCAGGCGCCCGACGACGTCGCGGTCCTGGCGACGCCGGGTGCGCTCGCGCAGGTGCTGGCGACGCTCATCGAGAACTCGCTGCGGCACGGCGCCGGCACGACGACGGTGCGCTCGCGGCCGTCGGGGCCGGGCGGCGCCGTCGTCATCGAGGTGACGGACGAGGGACCGGGCGTGCCGGACGACCTCGCGCCGCGGATCTTCGAGCGGGAGGTGACGTCAGGCGCGGGGACGGGGCTCGGCCTGGCGCTCGCGCGCGACCTCGTCGCCGCCGACGGCGGACGTCTCGAGCTCGCCCAGCGCCGGCCACCCGTCTTCGCCGTCTTCCTCGCCGGCGTGCCCCGCGGCCTCGACCCGGACGTCGTCCTGCCCCGCGGGTCCCGCGTCGTCCCCCGCCGGCGCGGCGGCCGCGTGCGTCCCTGACGCCGTGAACACCCAGGCGCGGTAGGCGATGTAGCGGAAGATCGTGCCGAGGCCGATGCCGAGGACGTTCGCGACGTTGTCGGCCAGGGCGGTGCGCAGGTCCAGCACGTAGTGCGAGAAGGCCAGGGTGCCCAGGGAGATGCCCGTGCCGACCACGTTCATGACGGCGAACGTCAGGAACTCGCGCGCGCGGTCCTGGGTGCGGTGCTCGGCAAAGGTCCAGTAGCGGTTGCCCACCCAGGCGACGGCGGTGGCGACGCCGGCCGAGACGAGCCGGGCCGCGAGGGGCCGCCCGCCGAGCAGGGTGCCGGGCCCGAAGCAGAGCAGGTTGAACAGGCCCATGTCGACGACGAAGGCCACCCCGCCTACCGAGCCGAAGCGCATGAGCTCGGCCAGCCGGTCTCGCATGCCGTCCAGAGTAGACGGCGCTCCTGTGCGCCGCCTGGGCCCCTGTGCCGTGGTGATCGTCCGGATGGAGGTCTCGAGCCGCGCCGTGGCGTGCATCACGGCACAATGCGGACGTCAGACGGGTCGAGAGAGGGAGAAGCCGCATGGCCGAGCAGCCGCTGGTGGGCGTCGTGATGGGGTCGGACTCGGACTGGGCGGTGATGTCGGCGGCCGCCGAGGCGCTGGCCGAGTTCGGCGTCGCGCACGAGGTGAACGTGATCTCCGCGCACCGGATGCCCGACGAGACGATCGAGTACGGCCGGTCGGCGGCGGATCGCGGGCTGCGCGTCATCATCGCGGGCGCCGGTGGCGCCGCGGCGCTGCCCGGCATGCTCGCGGCCCTGACCCCGCTGCCGGTGGTCGGCGTCCCCGTCCCGCTTGCGCAGCTGGACGGCCTCGACTCGCTGCTGTCCATCGCCCAGATGCCCGCGGGCATCCCTGTGGCCACCGTGGCCGTCGGCGGGGCGCGCAACGCCGGCCTCCTCGCGGTCCGGATGCTGGCGGCGGGCGACGACGAGCGCGGGGCGCGCCTGCGCGCCGAGCTCGTGACCTTCGCCGGGCGCCTGCGCGACCAGGCGAAGGCGAAGGGTGAGCGCCTGCACGCGCGCGTCGCGGGGGAGCAGCGCACCGGGTTCACCGCCTGACCGCTCCGTGACCGTGGGCGGGGGGGGTGCCGCGCCCTCGGCGCGCGATCATCCGCGCGCCGACCTATGGTCACGGAATGGTAACGACGACCCCGATCGAGTCGCCGCGCGCCTGGGCCGGCCCGCAGCATGAG
>JAEWYD010000371.1 GCA_023462275.1 Actinomycetes bacterium | reverse complement strand
GACCCGGGTGGTGCGGGCGGACCGCCCGCGAGCCCGGTCAGCTCAGGACGCGAGGCTGATCGAGTCGATCGCGGCCTTGACGTCCGTGCGCAGCGCCTCGGAGATCGGAGCGGAGCCGGCAGCGCTCGCGGCGGCCTGCTGGCCCTCCTCGCTCGCCACGTAGCCGACGAACGCCTTGACGAGGTCGACGTCGTCCTGGCTGTCGTAGGACTGGCACACGGCGAGGTAGGACACGAGGATCAGCGGGTAGGCGCCGGCCTCGGTCGTGGTGCGGTCGATGTCGATCACGATGTCGCCGTCGGCGCGGCCCTCGTCGCGGGAGGACACGTCGAGGACCTTGGCGGCGGCCTCCTCGGCCGGCGCGACGTAGGCGTCGCCGACCTTGATGGAGACGAGACCGAGGTCGCCGGCCTTGGACAGGTCGGCGTAGCCGATGGTGCCGTCGCCACCCTGGACGGTCTGGATCAGGCCGGACGTCTGGGCGCCGGACTCGCCACCCTCGACGGGCCAGTCGCCGCTCGCCTCGTAGGTCCAGGCGCCGTCGGACGCCTTCGCGAGGTAGTCGGTGAAGTTCTTCGTGGTGCCCGACTCGTCGGAGCGGTGGACGGGCGTGATGGCCGTCGCGGGCAGCTCGACGTCGGGGTTCTCGGCGGCGATCGCCGGATCGTTCCACGTGGTGATCTGGCCGGCGAAGATCTTCGCGATCGTGGCGGCGGACATGTTGAGGCTGTCGACGCCGTCCAGGTTGAAGACGACGGCGATCGGGCTCACGTAGACCGGCAGGTCGAGGGCGCCCGAGCCGAAGCAGCGGTCCTTGGCCTGGGTGAGCTCGTCGTCGCCCAGGGCCGCGTCCGTGCCGGCGAAGAGGACGCCGCCCTCGAGGAAGGCCGTGCGGCCGCCGCCCGAACCGATCGGGTCGTAGTTGACGGTGACGCCGGGGTTGGCGTTCTGGAAGTTCGCGCGCCAGGCGCCCATGGCCGACTCCTGGGCGCTCGAGCCCGAGCCGTTGAGCTCGCCGCTGAGGGTCGAGGCGTTCTCGGTGTCGGTGGTCGCACCGTTGGTGCTCGAGTCCTGGACCGCGTTGTCCGAACCGCACGCTGCGAGGGACAGCGCCAGCACACCCATGGCGGCGACGCCGGCCAGCCGGCTGTTTCGGTTGAGCTTCACTGTGTTCCGTCCTGTCGGTTCTGGTGGACGCGGGGCTGCGTCCGACCATGTAGGACGCTAGGGAGCCCGCCTGAACCGGACCGAGCAGGGGGATGAACGGAAGGTGAACGCGTGCGGAGCGTTTGGCCCCGCACGCGCCCTCAGCGGCCGTCCTCGATCTTGTAGCCGAGCCCGCGGACGGTCACGAGCAGTCGGGGGTTCGCGGGGTCGGCCTCGATCTTGGCCCGGATGCGCTTGACGTGGACGTCGAGGGTCTTGGTGTCGCCCACGTAGTCCGAGCCCCAGACGCGGTCGATGAGCTGGCCACGCGTGAGGACCCGGCCGGCGTTGCGCAGCAGCACCTCGAGAAGCTCGAACTCCTTGAGCGGGAACGCCGTCGGCACGCCGTTCACCTCGACGACGTGCCGCTCGGGGTCGAGCCGCACGCCACCGACCTGCAGCAGGTCGTCCTCCTCCACCGCGGTGGCGCCGGTGCCGCCGCGGCGGCGCAGCACCGCGTGGATCCGGGCCAGGAGCTCGCGGGAGGAGTACGGCTTGGTGACGTAGTCGTCCGCGCCGAGCTCGAGCCCGACGACCTTGTCGATCTCGCTGTCCTTGGCGGTCAGCATGATCACGGGGACGTCGCTGCGCTGGCGCAGGCGGCGGCACACCTCGGTGCCGCTCAGGCCCGGGAGCATCAGGTCCAGCAGCACGAGGTCCGCACCGCCGTCGTCGAACGCGGTGAGGGCGGCCGCGCCGTCGGCCACGGCGACGACGTCGTAGCCCTCGCGCCGCAGCAGGTAGGACAGGGGGTCGCGGTAGGACTCCTCGTCCTCGACGATCAGGATGCGGGTCATGCCTCTCCTTCGATGGGCGTGCGCCGGTCGGCGGGTGCCTGCTCCGGTCCCGGCGCGTCGACCGGCGGGGCGAGCGGGAGACGGATGGTGAACGTGGAGCCGCGGCCGGGCTCGGACCAGACCGTGACCTCGCCCCCGTGGTCGGCGACCACGTGCTTGACGATGCTGAGGCCGAGGCCGGTGCCGCCGGTGTCCCGGGACCGCGCGGGGTCCACCCGGTAGAAGCGCTCGAACAGGCGGGACTGGGCCTCCTCGGGGATGCCGATCCCTTGGTCCACGACCGCCACGTCCACGACGCCGTCCGCCTCGCGGGCCGTCACGCCGACGCCGACCCGCGTGCCCGGGTTCGAGTACGCCACCGCGTTGTCCAGCAGGTTGCGCACCGCGGTGACGAGGCTCTCGTGGTCGCCGAGCACCATCGCGGTGCTCGTCCCCGCCTCGATCGTGATCGAGCGCGCGTCGGCCTTGGTGCGCACGCGGTCGACGGCGTCGGACACCACGTCCGCCAGGCGCACCGGCTCCGGCGGCCCCAGGGGCTGGCCGACCTGCACGCGGGAGAGCTCGATGATGTCCTGCACGAGCGCGCCGAGCCGCGCAGACTCGACCTGGATGCGGCCGGCGAAGCGCCGCACGGCCTCGGGGTCGTCGGCCGCCTGCTCGACCGTCTCCGCTAGCAGCCCGAGCGCGCCGACCGGCGTCTTGAGCTCGTGGGAGGCGTTGACGACGAAGTCGCGGCGGATCGCCTCGAGCCGGCGGGCCTCCGTGCGGTCCTCGGCGAGGAGGAGCAGGTGCCGGGCGCCCAGGGGCGCCACGCGCACGAGGAACGGGACGAGCGCGCTGCTGATCGGCCCGCGCTGCAGGTCGAGCTCGCCGTCGCGGATCTCGCCGTCGCGCGCCACGCGCTCGAGGATGCCCTGGAGCTCGACGTGCACCACGCGGTCGCCGCGCACGAGCCCGTGCGCGAACGCGGCCGCCGACGCCCGCACGACGCGCCCGTCCCGGGTCGTCACCACGGCGGCGGACGGCAGCACCGCGAGCACGGCCGCCACGCCCTCGTCGAGGTCGGGCGGCTCGGGCTCCGGCGCTCCGCGCTGCGCGCGCTCGCTCAGGCGGAACGCCAGGCCGGCCACGAGGCCGGTCACCAGGCCGAGCAGTCCGGCGCCGAGCACGAGCATCCCGTCGATCACGACGCCAGAGTAGGGGGGTCGACGGCGTGCTCAGGCGCCCTCGACCCTTCGGTCGCCTACCGTCCCGGAGAAGTTCACCGCCGCGTGGGGCACCGTTCACCTGCCTCTGCGACTGTGTCCTCGACGTCACGACGAGAGGGACAGATGCGCGACATCTTCACGGCCGAGCTCACCGCGCTCGGGGACGACCTGACGGGCATGAGCAGGCTGGTCGAGTCGGCCATCGCCAAGGCGGGCACGGCGCTGCTCACCGGCGACCTTCCGCTGGCGGAGGAGGTGATCGCGGCCGACCACGCCATCGACGCGCTCGAGCGGGCGCTGGACGAGCGCTGCGTGCTGCTCATCGCCCAGCAGCAGCCCGTCGCCGGTGACCTGCGCGTCGTCATCTCGGCGCTGCGCATGAGCGCGAGCCTGGAGCGGATGGGCGACCTGGCGCGCCACCTGGCCGAGCTGGCGCGGCTGCGCTACCCGGGCCACGCCGTGCCCGAGCCGCTCGTGGCGACCTTCCGCGACATGCACGCGGGCGCGGTGCGCATCGCCGGCGAGGTGGCGGCCGTGCTGGAGAGCCGCGACGTCGAGATGGCCCGCGCCGTCGACAGCGACGACGACCTGCTGGACCGGCTGCACGACGAGACGTTCGCCCTGACCCTGGGCGGGGCGATCGAGCTGTCCCCCCAGCAGGTGGTCGACGTGACGCTGGCCGCGCGGTACTTCGAGCGGTTCGGCGACCACGCCGTGTCGGTGGCCAGCCGGGTCGTCTACCTCGTCACCGGTCAGGACGCTCCCCGCGGCTGACCGCCGTCGGACACGCCGGAATCGGCCGGGGCGCCGCGGGCGTTGCGCAGGCATGACCGACGACACCCGCCCCGCCCCGCCCACCGAGCTGCGCCTGGTGGTGACCGCCGAAGACTGGCCGGCCGCTGTCGCGTTCTTCCGGGACGCGCTCGGTCTGGCCCAGCTGGCCGACTTCTCCGGCGACCAGGGCCGCGTCGTGCTGCTCGACGCGGGCCGCGCCACCCTCGAGCTCGCGGACCCGGCGCAGGCCGCGCACATCGACGACGTCGAGGTCGGGCGCCGCGTCGCGCCCGCCCTGCGCGTCGCGCTGGGC
>JAEWYD010000370.1 GCA_023462275.1 Actinomycetes bacterium | reverse complement strand
GGGGCGGCGGCCGGCGGGGGGGGGGGGGGGCCCCCCCGGCCGCGTCAGCTGCGCGGGAGAGTCGTCCCGCGGTGCCGGGACAGCCGCGGAGCTAGGACAGGACGCGCAGCCGGATGGTCTGGGACATCGTGCGCAGGGCCTCGTGCACCTCGTGCGGCGTGGCGACGCCGGTGTCCGTCACGACGTAGCCCAGGTCGCCGCGCGTCGCGAGAAGCTGGCCCTCGATGTTCACGCCGTGCTCGGCGAGCGTCCGGTTGATCCCCGCGAGCACCCCCGGCGTGTTGCGGTGCAGGTGCGCGAGCCGGTGCTGGCCGCTACCCGCGTCGAGCGCCAGGTTCGGCAGGTTCACGCTGAGCGTCGTCGAGCCGGTGTGCACGTAGTCGCGCAGCTTGCTCGAGACGAACTGGCCGATGGCCTCCTGGGCCTCGAGCGTCGAGCCGCCGACGTGCGGCGTGAGGATCACGTTGGGCAGGCCGCGGAGCTCGGACTCGAAGCCGTCGCCCCGGCGCTTCGGCTCGTTCGGGAAGACGTCCACCGCCGCACCGGCGACGTGGCCCGACAGCACGGCCTCGCGCAGCGCTGCGTAGTCGACGACGAAGCCGCGCGAGAGGTTGAGGAAGATCGAGCGCGGCTTCATCCGGGCGAACTGCGCGGCACCGAACAGGCCGGCGTTGCCGGGGCGGCCGTCGACGTGCAGGGTCACCGTGTCGGCGACCTCGAGGAGCTCGTCGAGCGAGGCAACGCGGCGCGCGTTACCCAGAGCCAGCTTCTCCGCCGTGTCGTAGAAGACGACGGACATGCCGAGGTTCTCCGCCAGCACGGACAGCTGGGTGCCGATGTTGCCGTAGCCGACGATGCCGAGGACGCGACCCCGCACCTCGTGCGCACCCTCCGCCGTCTTGTCCCAGACGCCGTCGTGCAGCGCCCGGTCGCGCTCCGTGAGGCGGCGGGCCAGCGCGATGATCTCGGCGAGCGCGAGCTCGACCACCGACCGGGTGTTGGAGAACGGCGCGTTGAACACCGCCACGCCGCGGTGCGCGGCCGCGCTCAGGTCGATCTGGTTGGTCCCGATGCAGTAGGCGCCGACGGCGAGCAGGTCGGGGGCGGCGTCGAGGACGCGCTCGGTGACCTGGGTCTTGGACCTGATGCCGAGCAGCTGCACTCCGTCGAGGGCGGCGATGAGCTCGTCCTCGTCCAGGGCGCCGGTCCTGGTGACGACGTCGACGCCGTCGCCCTTCAGGATCGTGGTCGCGAGCGGGTGGAGGTTCTCGAGCAGGAGAGCGTGCAGCACGCCCCTATGGTGGCCCCTGCCCGCCGGTTCGTGGAAAACCCGACCGGCTGGCGGACGACGGGTTCACCCGCGTCGCGGGAGCGCAGGGGCGGCGCAGCGGCCACACTTGCCCTCATGGACGCTGCCGCCCGAGCGACCGCCGGCGGTCCGCCGGACGGCCCTCCGGGCGCCCCGGAGGGGCCTCCGGCGGAGTGGGGCGGCAAGGCGCGGTCGGGCGGGCGCCAGCGCGAGCCCCGGCACTGGGGCCGCACCGTCGGCGTCGTGCTGCTCGCCGTCGCGGCGGGCGCGGCCGTGCAGCGCACGGGGTGGGATCCGGCGGGCTGGTTCGAGCCCCACGCCTTCATCGAGGTCGACGGCGAGGCCATGGCGGTGCCGAGGCCGGATGCCTCGGCCGGACGCCTCGCGCCGGCCGTCGCGGTCACGAGCCACGGTGCGCACGCGTTCCTGCACACGACGGCTGCGGGGACGCCGGTGGGGTACGACCCGTGCCGCCCGGTGCGGTACGTCGTCCGGCCGGACGGCGCCCCGCCGGGAGGCGACCAGCTCGTCCAGGAGGCCGTCGACGTCGTGTCACGCGCCAGCGGACTGGTCTTCGAGTACGACGGGACGACGGACGAGCCGCCGTCGGTCGACCGGCGCCTCATCCAGCCGGAGCGGTACGGGGACGACTGGGCGCCCGTCCTCGTGGCCTGGGCCGACGAGGCTGCGGTGCCGGAGCTGACGGGGGAGGTCGCCGGGATGGGCGGCTCCGCGGCCGTCCCCGGCGCCGACGGGCATGGCCAGTGGCTGGCGGCGGGGCGCGTGGTCCTCGACTCGGCCGACGTGGGGGCGATGCTCTCCCGGCCGGACGGCGCCGACCAGGCGCGGGCGATCATCGTCCACGAGCTCGCTCACGTGCTGGGCCTGGACCACGTCTCGGACACCGAGGAGCTCATGCACCCGGTGAGCTCCACCCGGACGGACCTCGGGCCGGGGGACCGGGAGGGCCTGGCGCTCGTCGGCCAGGGTCCGTGCCAGTGACGCGCGCCCGCCGGGCGGGCATCACCTCACGGGCGGGCATCACCTCACGGGCGGTCAGAGACCCGGCGGCAGCGCACCGGCCGCGATGACGCGAAGGGCTCGCGTCGGCCGCGTCATCGCGACGTACAGGTCGCCCACCGACTCGGCGGCGATGCGCCCCGGCTCGACGACCACGACGGCGTCGAACTCGAGGCCCTTGGCCGCCCGGGGCGTGAGGACGGCCAGGCGGGCGTCGAGCACCGACCCGTTGGGCGGCGGCGTCAGCTCGGCGGCGAAGCGGTCGGCGAGCAGGGCGCGGACCCGCTGGACCTGGTCCGGGGCGGCGAGGACCGCGACGCGGCCCGCGCCGGGG